>CACDQB010000006.1 GCA_902554795.1 uncultured Pelagibacteraceae bacterium
GAACTCAATTAGCGATGAAAAAACTATTTGTTTTTTTGAAAAACCCAAAATTTTAAAGACTAAATTTTGATATTCTTTAACTTTTCCTTGAACCATAATCGCGCTCGAAATTACGATTAGCCCTATAACAATAGTAACTGCTGAAATTAAAGTAACTGCAATAAATACCTTATTCAAAACAGCTGTAACTTTAGATAAGTAATCTGCAATTTTTATCATTGATAAACTTGGCATGATTTCAAGCATTTCAGTTTCATCAAATTTATTTGAATTAAATTTTGCAGTAGCTAAATATTCATGAGGTATTTTTTTTTGCAAATTGAGGATTAAATAACATTGCAAAATTGATGCTTAAATCTCGATAATCTACTTCTCTAAAATTAATGACCTTTCCTTCAATTTCACGTCCATAAATATTTAAAGTGAAAATATCACCTAACTGAATGTTAAAATCTTTAGCGACTTTTGCATCTAGAGATATTTGAAGTTGATCTGGGTTTGATAAATCCCACCATTTACCTTCTAAAATTGGATTATCTTCAGGTATATTTTCCATCCATGAAGATCTTCGTTCGCTACCAATTACCCAGTAACTATCATTATCTGGTTTAATATAGGTGTTAGGATCAACACCATTAATTTTTACAATTCCAGAGGATACCATTGGCACAATTTCAATAGATGCATTTGGATCCATATTTAAAATACCTTGCTCAAATTTCTCTCTTTCACCTTTTTGAATACCGACAAAGAAATAATCAGGTGCAATATCAGGAATAGATTTAGCTATTTCTCTTTGAAAATTTGTACCAACTAAAGCTAATGTTAATAACAAAGTAACCCCTAAGCCAAGAGACATAACTGTAATGGGAGTTATACTTTTTGTTTGGGTAATATTTTTAATTGAAACTTTTAAAGAAATTATTGAACTAGATTTGAATTTTTTTAGAAAAAAAATGATTAATTTTGAAAGTAAAAAAAATACAATTAAACACACAAAAAAAGCAGCAAAGTAACCTAAGCTATAAGAAGGTTGTTCAGATCCAATCGTGAATAATAAAATTAAGATAGATAATAAAACAAAGCTAAGAACAACTGATCTCTTAGAATAATAAAATTGAAGATTTTGAAATACGTTTCTAAATAAATTAGACGCTTTTACTTGATCAATAGAACTGATTGTTGGGATAGAAAAAATTACCAGAACCAACAATCCCACTAAAAATATTTTTAAAAAATTTAGTAAAGAAAACACTGGATAAACATTCAATCCTAGTCCGTCAGATAAGTATTTATCTGCTATTGGTACAATTAAAAAACTCGATCCATAAGCAACAACAGTGATGATAAATAAAAGTATAAATAACTGCAGATAATATAGGGTTTTAATATTGCCCGAATAAAAGCCAACTGCCTTTCTAACAGCTATCGACATGTTGTTTTGATTAATAAAAGAAAGCAGAGTATTTGCTATTCCAATACCTGCTATCAACATTGCGCTGATAGATACGAGAGATAAAAATTGAGAAAAATTATTAATAATTCTCTTTATACCACTTGCAGAATTTTCAGGATATCTAAGTTTAACTTTTTGATCTTCTTTAAATATTTCTTCAATTCGTTTCTCAATTTCTTCAGGCTTATCATTGTCATTAAACTTTACTTTATATTCATAGTTTAAAAAGCTTCCAATTCCGTTTAGTTTTAAAATTTCTAAAGTTTGTTTTCCTGCTAAAGCCCAATCGCCAAATGCAACAAATCCACTTACATCTGGTACTGATTTAATAATTCCAATTACTGTAAAATTTTGATCTTGAACTTTTACTATTTCGTTAATTTTAATATTTAGGGTTTTTGATAAACTTTCATTGATCAGGATAGTATTAGGTTCTTTTTGCATTCTTTCATAAGCACCCATTGGTTCATAAACAACATTTCCATATAAAGGATATTTTTCATCCACAGTTTTAATTCTAGTAAATAATGATTTATTTTTTTCTCTGCCAGTAGTTGAAAGCATAGTGCTGAACTCAATCATTTGAGAAACAGTTGCAAATTCTTTTACTTTTTTAACTAGATCTAAATTTCCTTGATTACGATTGTAATCAATCTCTAAATCTCCACCCAAAAGTGCTTTGGCATTATCATTAAGTTCTTTTTTAAGACTATCTTCAATTGTGAAAATAGCACTTAAGATAAAAAGACTTATAAATAGGGTAACAATGATACTAGAAATTTTATGATAATTTCTGCTTAAGTCTTTTAAAGCGTATTTAAAAATCAAACTAAATTCTGAAGGATTATTTAATTTTTCCATCTTTAATTTTTATTTTTCTTTTAGCTTTGTCAGCAAGTTTAGGATCATGAGTTACCATGATTAAAGACGAACCTTCTTCTTTTACATATTTAAATAAAATATTTGCAATCATGATAGAATTTTCAGTATCTAAGTTTCCTGTTGGTTCATCTGCTAAGATTAGTTCTGGTTTCATCGCAATTGCTCTAGCTATAGCAACCCTTTGTTGTTCACCACCTGACAATTGACTTGGTAGATTGTTAAAACGATGTTTTAAACCAAATCGATCTAATAAAATTTTTGCTTCTTTTTCTGGATTTTTAAAATTATTTAGTTCAAGCGTTAATGCAACATTTTCAACTGCTGTATAATTAGGAATTAAATAGAACGATTGAAAAATTATTCCAATATTTTTCTTTCTTATCTCCGATACTTCGTCCTCATTAAGGCCTGTTATTTCTTGATCATTAAAAATTATTTTACCAGAGGTTGGTTTTTCTAAGCCCCCAATTAACATTATTAAACTTGTTTTCCCTGAGCCACTTTCTCCAACTACTGAAACAGTTTCTTTTTTCTTAATATTTAAATCAATATTCTTTAAAACACTGATACTATCTTTACCAGTTTGGTATTTGAGATTTATTTTTTTTAATTTAAGAAGAGCACTCATGAATAAAACTATATTTATTAAAATTTTGATATTCTTTCTAGTACACATAAACGCAAGTGCAATAGAAAAGGTAGTATTATTTGGTGATAGTTTGATGGCTGGATACGGATTACCTAAAGAACATCATTTATCAATAGTTTTAGAAAACAATCTCAAGCAAAATGGTTTAAACATTAAAGTCATTAATGGAAGTGTCTCTGGTAGCACGTCATCAGGTGGTTTGAATAGAGCAGATTGGAGTTTATCCGAACCAGGAATAGATTTAATTATTTTGGGATTAGGGGCCAATGATATGCTTAGAGGAATCCAGCCAGAGGAAACGGAAAGAAATTTAGAACAAATAATAAAAGTTGCTCAGAATAAAAAAATTAAAATTATATTAGCCGGAATGGTGGCACCAGATACTCATGGGGAAAAATATAAAAAAGAGTTTGATGCTATTTATCCAAAGTTATCAAAAAAGTATAATTTAGCATTAATTCCATTTCTTCTTGAAGGTGTGGCACTTAATCCGAGTTTAAATCAACAAGATGGTATACACCCCAATAAACATGGAACAATTAAAGTAAGTGAAACAATAAAAAAAAGTATTATTAATATAATTAAATGAAAATCTTTCTATCAACATTTAGCTTAATATGTTGCCTTAGTTTTGCTCAAGCTCAAAATACAAATATTACTTTAAATTCTGATTTGAACTTAAATTGTAAATTTGAAAAAGTAATTTTAAAAAATCCAGACCATAACTTTGAATCTTTCACAAAAGATCAAATTAAAAGAAAAGATATTAATAAGTTAATAATCGAGTCTAAAACACCAAACGTTCTAAATGTTAAAAATTTATCAGAATTTTTTAATAAAATTGATTTAGAGGTAAAAATTTCTAACAAGGATATATTCTTAATTCAAGCATTCGATAAAGATAGAAATTATTCTGAGTCAGCAGTCTATACTAGAAAAACAGGTGAACTTATTCACGAAATCACTAAAAATATAAAAGAAGAAGAAAAAGAAAAAGAAATTTCTTTTTATAGTTGTAAAAATAACAACAAAGACACTTAAGACCGAAGACTTTAACTTTAATTTCTGATAATATTAGACTATGACAAGATTATTCTCAGTTATTTTTATTTACTTATTTTTACAATTTAATTCTATAGCGAATGAGAGGGATATCAGACTCAATCAACTTTTTAATGAGCTAAAAGTAAATAAATCTAAAGTAGCTTTTATAATTGAACAAGAAATTTGGGCTTTATGGAGCACACATCCAACAGATGAAAAACTAACAGCAAAATTAGAAGAAGGTTCTCAATTAGTTAGAGATCAAAATTATTTAAAAGCAAAAGACGTATTTACAGAAGTTATTAATCTTGATCAAAGTTGGGCAGAGGCATGGAATAAAAGAGCAACCGTACTTTATATGCTGGGAGAATTTCAAAAATCACAAGAGGACATTGATAGAGTTTTAGCCTTAGAGGAACGGCACTTTGGAGCTTTGGCGGGCCAAGGTTTAGTTAATATTCAACTAAAAAATTATGAAAAAGCAATTTTTAGTTATGAAGAGGCTAGAAAAATTAATCCATCTATGAAATCAGCTGAGATAATGATTACTAGAATAAAAAAATTAATAAAAGAGCATTCAATTTAAATAAAAAATGTTGCAAATTTGCAACAACTCAAAAAATGTTAATTTTAATGGTGTTTTTAACAGATTCTTTAAAAAATGGCAAAAATACACCTAAAAGGTTAAAATTTTTTACTTGTTAATCTATCGAACAATTAATAAAAGTTTTCCCAATACGTATTAACAATTAAAAAAGGTAAGTACTTATGAAAAAATTAATAAGTGTAATAATTGCATCTTTATTCATAGGAAGTGTTTCTTTTGCTGAAACAAGCATTGGTATAAAAATATCTTCTGCGAATATGGAAGCAAGTGGTTCTCACACTACCAACTCTTCTTCTGGTGGATCTGGTGGTGCGGCAGTAAATGCTTCTGACGAAGCAGATTTTACTGTAGCTTCATTCTTCATTGAAAAATCAACTGAAGTGAAAGGTATTAATCTAGCTTTAGGGATAGATGTAATTCCGTTTACTGCTGAAGTTGATAAACTAGGTGGTGGAGATGGATTTGATGCAACAGTTGAAGTTGGAAATATTATGACTGCATATATCCAACCTACATTTAATGCAGGTGGAGATGTGTCTTTATTTCTAAAAGCAGGTGTTACTTCAGGTGATGTAGATATCACAAACATTTCTAGACAGGCTACTACAGCTGGTACTGCTAGTACAGACGGAAACACAGGTAAATCTTTAGATGGATATATGTATGGTGTAGGAGCTCAAATGAATACAAGTGGCGGTTTTGTAAGATTAGAAGGAACTGTAACTGATTTTGATGAAATCTCACACACTAACTCTAATGGTAAGGTTGTTAAAGCAGACTCAGAGCTGACTTTAATCTCTTTATCGTTTGGAAGAACATTCTAATTATTTAGAAATTAAATTATTAAAAAGGACCTTTTTATAAGGTCCTTTTTTTTTGCCCATATTAAAATTATAAAATAACATGTGCGGAAGATACGTAGTAAAAAATCCAGTTACTAAAACAAGTAAATTAATAAAATCTGCAATTCAGGTTGAAGATACTGATAACTATAATGCTCATCCATATCAAAAACTTCCTGTAATAAAAAAATATAAAAATGGAAATACTTTAGAAAATCTACAATGGGGTTTAGTTCCAGGATGGGCCAAAGACAAAGATTTCAAAGCTTTAATTAATGCAAGACTTGAGACTATTGATGAAAAGGTTTCATTTAAAAAATTGATTAAAAACAACCGATGTGTTGCAGTTGCAGATGGTTTTTATGAATGGAAAAGGGAAGAGAAAGAAAAAACTCCTCATTATTTTACCCGTGAAGATACAAACTCTATTTATTTTGCTGGAATATTTGAAAACGATCAGTTTTGTTTAATTACAGAAGAAGCAAAAGAAAATATAAATGAAATTCATCACAGACAACCAGTTATTTTAAATCAAGCTGATATTAATCGTTATTTAAATTTAGAATTACAAGGTTCTGCGTTTTTAAAAGAACGTAAAATTCCAAATTTAATTTTTCATGAAGTGTCAAAAGATGTTAATAAACCAACAAATAACAGTGCTTCTCTAATTCAAAAAGTATAATTTTATTTATGTTTCTTTTTCTTAAATCTAAAATTTTTAGGTCTTTTTCTATTTTTAAATTTTCTTTTATTATTTTTATTTTCGAATTTTTTAAATTTCTTCTTTTTACTTAATTTATTATTAGAAAATTTCTTTTTAAATTTATTTTTTTTATTAAATTTCTTTCCTTTTCGATTATTTGGTTTTGTTTCTTCTTTAACTTTAAAGTTTGGATCAATTAGTTTTTGGATAGATCTCCACATGTTTCTGTCATTCTTGGTTAAAAAGGTTAAAGCTGAACCATCTTTTCCAGCTCTACCTGTTCTACCTATTCGATGAATATAATCTTCTGGCACTTGTGGAAGATCATAATTAATTACATGTTTTATAACTGGTATATCCAAACCTCTTGCTGCAACATCTGTTGCAACTAAAATTCTACTGTTACCATTTCTAAAACCTCTAATTACACGGTCTCTTTTACTTTGTCTTAGATTTCCATGGATAGCATCGGCTTTATGTCCATCATATTTTAATCTCTTAACTATTTTATCAGCACCATGTTTAGTTTTAACAAAAACTAAAATAGAACCACTTCTTTCAACCAACTGATTAATTAGTTCATGATATTTTTTGTCAGGTGTAATTTGTAAAGTTTCTTGTTTAATTTTTTCAATTGGTGTTGATAAAGATCCGACTGAAACTCTTTCAGGATTATTAAGAAATTTTTGTGAAATTTTTAAAATATTTTCAGGCAATGTAGCTGAAAATAATAGTGTTTGATGTTTCTTTGGAACAAATTTTAAAATCAATTCTATTTGTGGCGTAAAACCCATGTCTAACATTCGATCAGTTTCATCAAGAACAAGATAATTTACTTTTGATAGATTTAAACTTTTACGTTCAATATGATCATTAATTCTTCCTGGTGTTCCAACTATAATTCTTGCTCTTTTATTTAATTGCCTCAGTTGCTTTTGCATACTCTCTCCACCAATTAAGAGGGCATTTCCAATTCCTATTTCTCTATAATTCAACTTTAAAACTGTTTCCATTACTTGAGCAGCAAGTTCTCTTGTTGGGCAAATAATTAGTGCCATCGCTTGCTTGTCTTTAATAAGTTTATTCAACATCGGAATTGTAAATGCTAAAGTTTTACCAGTTCCTGTTTGTGCAGTTCCTAAAACATCTTTTCCATCTAAACTAATTGGTATTGATTGACTTTGAATAGGAGTTGGAACTTTAAAATCAGCTAATTCGATTGATCTTTTTAGTTTATTTTCGATATTGAGATCAGAGAAATTCATTATGTTAGGAAAGATATAAATTTAAGTAATTTTATATCTGCTTATATCTTTTTTTACTAATTACAATAAATAGTTTGAGAGGATTAATCTCTAAAGTTTACAAAGTCTATTGGCAGTCCAATATCAATTACTTTGATTGCAGCCATAGCTTCTTGAAGATCATCTTTCTTTTTGCCATCTACTCTTAATTCATCACCTTGGATTTTAATTTGAATCTTGAGTTTAAGCTTTTTTATTTCAGCAATTACTTTTTTTGCATTTTCTTGACTTATACCTTCTTTTAATTCACTTGATTGTCTAATAGATCCTCCTGAGGCTCCTTCAGAGCTTTTAACTTCTAAAACCCTTGGATCTACTTTTCGTCTAACCAAATGGGTTTGCAACAATTCATTTACCTGCTTTAATTTTAATTCATCAGGCGCATTGGTAGTGACTGTTTTATCTTTTCGTTCTACAGATATGTTAAGTCCTTTAAAATCATATCTATTGCTGATCTCTCTTAAACAATTAGCTAAAGCATTATCAAATTCTTGATAATTAATTTTACTGATTACATCAAATGAAGGCATGAATTTATTATACAGTATTAATGATCAAAATTTAAACTAAAATATAAATTCTAGTAATAATAAGGCATTTTAGCTTATTGAGTTAATTGTAAATAATAATATATTTAAGGTATGCTTAGTTATATCATTCCATTTTTAATACTTATCTTAGTAGTTGTTTTTATACATGAATATGGACATTACTATTTTGCAAGAAAATATGGAGTAGGTGTTACAGATTTTTCAATTGGTTTTGGTAAAGAGTTATTTGGTTGGAATGATAAATCAGGCACAAGATGGAAAATATGTGCAATTCCGCTAGGTGGATATGTAAAATTTTTTGGAGACAGGAATGTTTATTCGCAAGCAGACCATGAAGAAATTTTAGAAAAATATAACGAAGAGGAAAGGGAAAAATTATTTATTTTAAAACCCTTATACCAAAGAGTTTTAATTGTATTTGGGGGTCCTTTAGCTAATTTCTTACTAGCTTTAGTAATATTTTTTTCAATTTATACTTTTATAGGTAAAGATTTTACTCCTGCAGTCATTAATGAAGTCCAAAAAGATAGTCCAGCAATGGCAGGAGGGCTAAAAGCTGAAGATGTAATTTTAGAAATAGATGGTAATGAAGTTAAAAGTATTATGGAAGTTTCTAAATTTATCACAATGTCTACTGGTGATTTTATAGATTTCAAAGTTAAGCGATCCTATGATGAATTAATACTAAAAGTTAAACCTAATATTGTTGAAGGTGATGATGGATTAGGGAATAAAATAAACAAAAGAATGGTTGGTATTAAGCTTGGTGCCTATAATAATAAAGTTAACCATGTTAAATTAGGACCTGCCCAAGCTTTATATCATGCAGGTTATGAAGTTTATTTTGTTAGTGTTTCCTCACTTAAATACATCGGAGGTATGATTTTAGGTAAAGCAGACACATCTCAATTAGGAGGTCCAATTAGAATTGCAAAAATTTCAGGACAAGTTGCAACCTTTGGGGTGTTGGCATTCATTAGTATGATGGCCTATATTTCAATAAGTTTAGGGCTTATTAATCTATTTCCAATACCAATGTTAGATGGAGGACATTTAATGTTTTATGCATTTGAGAAAGTTTTAGGTCGACCTTTATCTCAAAAAACTCAAGAAGGTTTTTTTCGAATCGGATTGTTTTTGTTGCTATCATTAATGTTTTTCACCACATTTAATGATCTAAAAGACTTAGGTTTATTTAGATAATTCACATTCTAAAACGTTTAAAAAAGTCAATAAATTCAACATTAATTTAAGTTTTTACAATATATTGTGTGTTTTAAAAAACTAAACACTAAAAAAAAGCTTGATTTATCAACGTTTATGACAAATATAAATATCAACCAACAAAACCGGAGCTAAAATGAACAAAAAACAACTAATTGCTAAGCTTTCTGGCTCATTAAATTTGAGCAAAGCAGATGCTGAGCGAACTTTTGATACAATTACCAACACTATTTTAGATGCTCTAAAAGGTGATGATTCAGTAAAAATTGCTGGATTTGGTACGTACAAAGTAGCTAAGAGAAAAGCAAGAGTTGGAAGAAACCCAAGAACAGGTGAGCAGATTCAAATTGCTGCTTCTCAAAAGGTAAAATTCTTACCAGCTAAAGCTTTAAAAGAAGTATTCAACAGATAATATTTTTTTTTAACAGCCCTAACGTTTTGAAAACACGTTCAGGGCTGTTACTATATGCAAAAACTGCATATCCAATTTTCCTAATCAGCGTTAGTTTTAAAAATTAATAAAACTATAAGACACCACTTAAACAAGTGGAGGTCTTATGACTAAAATAATAAAAAAAATATCAGCACCGCTTCTTAGTTTAATATTTTTATTAAACATGAGTAGTGCAGGTATGGCAGAGACAACTGTCTCTGGAGAAGTTCAAGCGATATTTAACTCGCTTCTATTTTTAATTTGTGGTTTCCTTGTCATGTTCATGGCAGCAGGTTTTGCGATGCTAGAATCTGGTATGGTAACTTCAAAAAGTGTATCAGTAATTTGTGCTAAAAATATAGGTCTATATTCAATCGCTGGAATTATGTTTTGGCTTTTTGGTTATAATTTAGCTTATGGAATTCCTGAAGGAGGATACATTGGAACATTTACACCTTGGTCAGATGCAAGTGCAGTTGACACAGGTTATGCTGATGGATCAGACTGGTTCTTCCAAATGGTATTCTGTGCAACAACAGTTTCAATTTGTTCAGGAGCTATGGCTGAAAGAATTAAGCTATGGCCATTTTTCTTATTTGCAGCTATTTTAGCTGGAGTAATTTATCCAATCGTTATGGGTTGGCAATGGGGCGGAGGCTGGTTAGCAGAACTAGGCTTCTCTGATTTTGCTGGTTCGACATTAGTACACTCAACAGGTGGTGCAGCTGCTTTAGCAGGTATCATGTTGTTAGGTGCTAGATATGGAAGATTTGATAGTAAAGGTGAGGCAAAAGCAATTAAACCTTTTGCTGCTTCTTCAATTCCATTAGTAACTGTTGGAGTATTTATATTATGGTTAGGTTGGTTTGGATTCAATGGTGGGTCTCAACTAGCTATTGGAACATTTGATGATGCAGTTGCTGTGTCAAGTATATTTATCAATACTAATCTTGCTGCTTGTGGCGGTGTTATGGCTGCTGCAATAATCACAAGATTAATGTTTGGTAAAACAGATGTAATTCAAATGTTAAACGGAGCAATTGGTGGTCTTGTAGCTGTTACAGCTGAACCATTAGCACCATCACCTTTAGCAGCAATTTTCATTGGAGCTGTAGGTGGATTGATCGTAGTATTTGGAACTAAATTATTATTCAGTTTCAAACTTGACGATGTTGTAGGTGCAATTCCAGCTCACATGTTTGCTGGTATTTGGGGAACATTAGCAGTGCCATTAACAAACACTGATGCATCGTTTAGTGCACAATTAATCGGTGTACTTTCAATTAACATTTTTGTGTTTGCTGTGTCCTATGTAATTTGGTCAATAATGAAAGCTACGTTTGGAATTAGATTAAGTAAAGAAGCTGAAACCAAAGGTACTGACGTTACAGAAACAGGAGTAATAGCATACGCAATACGTGACTAATTGCATGCAATGCAATATAGAGGCTCTTCGATCTCCATGTCGTTATCTCATTGAAGAGCCTCTGTAAAACAAAATTAACTAAAATCTCTCTCTCTAGTTAGTTAACTAAAGGCCCCAGAAATGGGGCCTTTTTATTTTATACATGATTAAATAGCATAACTCTTTTGTCCTATGAGCAATTCACTATTTGGAAAACTTTTATAAAAGACCTTACTAACAAGGAGAGATAATGACTCATATTTTAAAAACATTTATAATAGGTTTAATATCATTATTAAGCTTATCTAACTTTGCTTCAGCAGAAACAACAATGTCAGCTGAAGGACAATATATTTTTAACTCACTTGGATTTTATCTAGGTGGTGTATTAGTTGCTTTTATGGCTGCAGGTTTCTGTATGCTTGAAAGTGGATTAGTAACAACAAAAAGTGTATCAACAATTGCAGCCAAAAATATTGGTAAATTCGCAATTTGTTCATTAATATTTTTTCTATGTGGATATAATTTAGCTTACGGTATTCCAGAAGGAGGTTTTATTGGATCTTTCTCAATGTGGAGTGATTCTTCTGAACTAGCTACTGGTTATTCAGATTATTCAGACTGGTTCTTTCAAACAATGTTTGTTTGTGCAACTGCTTCTATAGTTTCAGGAGCTGTAGCTGAAAGAATAAAAATTTGGCCATTCTTCATCTTTGCTGCAATCATGGCTGGAGTAATTTATCCAATTTCAATGGGTTGGCAATGGGGTGGAGGTTGGTTAGCAACTTCTGGCTTTTCTGACTTTGCTGGATCAACTTTAGTTCACGCTTGTGGTGGCGCCGCTGCATTAGCTGGAGTTATAGTGTTAGGAGCAAGAGAAGGAAGATTCTCAAAATCAGGTGAAACTAAATCTTTAGTACCGTTTGCTGCATCTTCAATTCCATTAGTAACACTTGGAACATTTTTACTTTGGTTTGGTTGGTTTGGTTTTAATGGCTTTAGCCAATTAGCTATGGGAACTTTTGATGATGTTAATGCAATTAGTAAAATTGCAGTCAACACTCATTTAGCAGGTGCCGCTGGTACAGTTGCTGCAGCAGTTGTAACAAGACTGCTTGGTGGAAAAACTGATATCGTTATGATGTTAAATGGTGCATTAGCTGGATTAGTTGCAATCACAGCTGAACCTTTAACTCCAAGTCCTGTATTAGCAATTGTAATTGGAGCTATTGGATCATTGATTATGTACTTTGGTACAAAATTTTTAGAAAGTAAAAAAATCGATGATGTAGTAGGTGCAATTCCTGTACATATGTTTGCAGGTATATTTGGTACTTTAGTTGTTCCAATAAGTAACCCAGATACAAATTTTGGAACCCAGTTAACTGGTGTAATTGCAGTATGTTTGTTTAGCTTCATACTTTCTTACATTACTTTTAGAGTTCTTAAACAAACTATTGGTCTTAGAATTAGTGCTCAAGCTGAAAAACTTGGTACTGATGTTGCTGAAGTAGGTGTGAAAGCTTACGCAATAAGAGACTAAAATATCTCTCTATATATATTAAAGGCTCCTTAGAAATAAGGGGCCTTTTTTATTTTTTAACAATATTTTGAAGAGTTTCTAATACTTCTTTAGCGTGGTCTTTTACTTTAACATTATTCCAAATTTTGATTATTTTACCTTTTTTATCTATTAAAAAAGTAGTTCTAACTATTCCCATAAACTCTCGTCCCATGAATTTTTTTTTAGCCCAAACTTTGTATTTTTTTAAAACTTTTATTTCTTCATCAGCCAATAAATCAAACTTTATTTTGTATTTATCTCTGAATTTATCATGACTTTTTAAATTATCTTTAGAAATACCCAAAATTTCACAATTTAATTTTTTAAATTTTGGAAGTAACTTATTAAAATCATTGGTTTCAATTGTACACCCTGGAGTATCATCTTTAGGGTAAAAATAAATAATTACATAATTTCCTATTGAATCTTTAAGAGAGTATTCTTTTTTATTTGTAGATGGTAATTTAAAAATAGGTGCTTTTGTATTTTCTTTAATCATTTATTTCGTTTTCCTCCCAAAGCTTTTTGTAATCAATTAATGGTGACAAGCCGTAACTTGAATTAATATTTGTTAAATGTAGTGATAAACTTTTTAAGGGAGAAATACAAATTTCTTTTGAATAAATTTCATTTAAATATTTTTCAAATGGATCGTGTCTGTCTAGACAATTTTTATAAAAGTTTTCCCAATATTTATCTAATAAGTTTTTAGTTGTCAGGAAAGTACATAATGTTTTATCTACAGTTCTCCAATGACGCTTATTTCCAATTAATACATTTGTTTTTGCATTACTCATGTACAGATATGGATAATCAGATGGACACATAAAAATATCCTTATTTAGTTGCGACGCAATTCTCTCATAAGAAGCCACCATTTCCTCCAACATTGGTTCAAAATGTAAATAATCATCCTCAATAAAGTAAATTAAATCTTCACCAGCGTCTTTTCCAACCTCAAAACTTTGAAGTAAACTTGCAAGATTTGCAAAAGTTTCTTTATTTTTTTGTTCTGATATTTTTTCTTTATATTTTGAGTAATCTAAATTGAGTATCTCTATATTATTTCCATCAATTACTTTTTTAATTACATTAAGGTTTTCAGTACTTGAATTGTCATCAACAATTATTGTTTTAACATTTATGGTAGGGTATTTATTTTTTAAAAAATTAATTGATCTAATAAGCGAGTTTAATGATCTTTTTGTATATTCAATTTTTGGATACTCAAATAACCTTTTTCTATTTTGATCCCAAATCTCAATATCTGTATTCATCCTTAGAACAATTAGTAATGAATTAACCTTTTTTGTAATTTTGACTTCACCCAAAGGTAAAATTATAGATTTTTCATTTAAAATCGATAATTCTTCATTTAATTCTTTTCCTAATGTTGGGGATGAAAAATTATTTTGATCTAAAATTTCGTAACCTAATAATTTACAGATTTTGATAAAAAATTTTTTCATAATGTGTTATACTTTTTATAATATTATGGTCATTAAATCATTACAAACTCTAGTTAGTGAAACTTTAAAAGAAATTAAAACAATTAATGCAGATGAAGCTTATCAAATGGTTCAAGATAAAAGTTGTAATCTAATAGATATAAGAGAAAGTAATGAGTTAGAAAATACTGGAAGAGTGGAAGGAGCAAGTCATATTCCAAGAGGAATGCTTGAAGTATATTTAGATCCTAATAGCCCAGCATTTCAAAATGGACAAATAGACCAAAATAAAGAATTTGTTTTATTTTGTGCAGGAGGTGTAAGATCAGCTTTAGCTGTAAAATCTTTAAAAGGTATGGGATATCAAAAAGTATCACACATTGATGGTGGGTTTGGTTCTATAGCTATTAGCAAATTTAAAATAATTTAATTAGTACTAAATTCTTCTAAAGCATATTCAAGTCTATCTTGTCCCCAAAAAATTTTATTATTTACTATAAAGGTAGGAGTTCCAAAAACTTCTTTTTCAAAAGCATCTGTAGTTAATTTAATTAATTTATCTTTAACTGATTGTTCTTTTATAGATTGAAAAAATTCATCACTATCAATATTTAAATCCTTTATTAATTTAGACATATTCTTAACATCTGATAAGTCATAATTATCTTTCCAATAAGCATCAAAAAAACAATTCAAGTAATCGTTTTGCTTATTTTTACTAATACTAATATATCCCCTCATTATATTTAAAGAATTTATTGGAAAATTAGAATTCCATTTGAATTCAATATTATTTTTTTCAGACACTAAATTGCAATCATTAATATTATTTTTTAATTTATATTTATTAAATGCAGGTGAATCAATTCCAGCTAGCTTATGAAGACCTCCTAAATAAATTGGTTTGTAATTAAATATGATGTTTTTATGTTTAAGAATTTTTTTGTGTGCGATGTATGCGTATGGGCTAATTATATCGAAATAAAAATCTATATGATTACTCATATAAACTAATTCTTTTTGCGTAAAAAATTCTAATTATCCAATATAAAAATAAACCTATAGGACCAATTAAATAAGTCATAATTAATGGCACAGCCATCAAAACTTTGTTTATAGAAAACTTTTGAGAATCTTTAACAATCCAGCCACCAATAAATAAGTTTATTGATATGAAGTGAGTCCAAAATATCATTATGTATAAATGGTCTTCAAACAACCTAGATAGCTCATTTAGACCAAGATAAAGAGAGAAATTTCCATCAAAATCATAACCAATTAAATAAGATTTATATAGGATGAAGATATACACACCACTTAATATGAAAAAAGGAAAGATTGATGTTACAAAAATTCTACTTAAATGTGATTGAGGAAACACTATCAAGATAAACCAAAAAGGTAGAACCCCAAGGTTGATCCACATATAAAGTGTCTCAATTGTGAAATAAGTATAAATTTGTTCAATCATTTGGATATATTATATTAAATCTAACAATGATTCCTATAAGAAATAGAAAGAAAACACTTCAAGTAACTGTTGATGAGATGCGTGATTTTGCCTTTGCTTATGTTGAAAAGTACGCCCCTTCAAAACAACAACTTAAAACTTATTTGTTAAAAAAATACATGAAATTATCAGCGTCTGATGTAAGAAAAAAAGATGTAAATAAACTAATTGATATTGTTTTGTACGATCTAGAAAAAAATAGATTTATAAATGATCAATTTTATTCTGAAAGTAAAGCCAAAAGTATGATCCAAAGAGGAAACTCAATAAATAAGATTAGAAATTATTTAATTGGAAAAGGCATTAACGAGACATTTATCAAAGATACAGTGGATAAAATAAAGGAAGATAATTCTGATCAAGATTTTTTTTCAGCAATAAAATTATGTAAAAAGAAAAGAATTGGCCCAGCTAGAGCAGAGGACAATAGAACTTTATTTTATAAAAAAGATATATCGTTACTTGCAAGAAATGGATTTGATTTTGAAACATCAAAAAAAGTAATGGATATAGAAAAAGATGAATATCTAAAAATAATAAATTTACTTTAATTTTTTATCTTTTTCTTCTTTTATAAACTGATTTATTTTGTTTCTTATGTAATTTTTTACGAAAACGAACACCAATAATCCAAAAATTGAAACTGAAACAATAATTATTAATATTATTCTTAATTGTTCATCCATTATAAAATATTTTTATTTTTCAAAATTATACTTGGATTTTTTAAATCTTTTTTACCGTACAAAATTTCATTTCCTTCAAAATCAGTTACAGATCCACCTGCGTGTTCTAAGATTGCATGACCAGCTGCTATATCCCATTCATATGCCCTAGGTTCAGCAACATAACCATCATATTCACCAGCAGCAACGACACAGAATTTCAAAGAACTTTTCATTCTAGTATTTTCTTTTACTCTCAAATCATCATAAATTTTTTGAATTTCAGGCTTTATTTTAGTTGAGTATGAAATAAATTTTAAATTTTCTCTTTTCTTACCAGGTAAATTGCTTAAGTTTGTTTTTTTACCGTTGCTTAGCTCAAATGCATTACCTTTTTCATAGGAATAAAACATTCTTTTTTTTGCAGGAGCATTTATTAATCCTGCAACAGGCTTGTTGTTTATGATTAAACCAGCGTTAATGGTAAATTCCTCTAAATTATTAATATAATCATAAGTTCCATCAATAGGGTCAACAAGCCAGAAATCTTTTAAATTTAGGTTATCTTTATTTTCAGAGGTCTCCTCTGAAAGGATAGGTAAATTAGGAGTAATCTCAGAAATTTTTTTTGATATAAATTTGTTTACTTCCAAATCACCATTACTTACTGGTGTATTGTCTGATTTTATTTTTTTTATCAAACCCTTTTCTCTTAATTTAAGAGCCAAATCTCCAGCCTCTAAAAAATTATCAATTAAATTTTCAACAATCTCTTTTAAGTTTAACTTCATTTTCCAAGTTTTTTTAATTCAACGTTTTTTGCATTAATTACTTTTTTTCCAGCATTTTCAAAATTAACTGTCACTTTATCGTTAATTATAGATTGCACTTGCCCAATTCCCCATTCTTTTTTTTGAGGATTAGTGACTTTGTCACCTGGTTCATAATCTAAAATCATTTAATTTAACTTATATTGTAAATAAGTATAAATACCACCTTATGAATAAAGATTTAAATTCTATTGGATTAGATAAAAAACCTTCAGATACTACCGTAGTTGTTGCAATGTCGGGTGGAGTAGATTCTTCCACTGTAGCAGGCATTATGAAAAAGGAAGGATATAATGTAATTGGAATAACTTTAAAACTTTATGACGATGGTAAAGAAGTAGCAGCATCAAAACAATGTTGTTCAGGTCAAGATATAATGGACGCCAAACGTGTTGCACACAAATTAGGTATAGAGCATAAAATTTTATATTACCAAGATAAGTTTAAACAAGGTGTTATAGATAATTTTGTTGATAGTTATTTAAAGGGCGAAACTCCAATTCCATGTGTTCAGTGTAATCAAACTGTTAAATTTAAAGATTTATTTGAAGTTTCAAAAGAACTCAAAGCTGATGCTTTAGTTACTGGTCATTATGTTAAAAGTATTACCGAAAATAAAACTACTAACATGTATAGAGCCATAGATGAAAATAGAGATCAAAGTTATTTTTTATTTAATACAACAAGAGAACAATTAGATTATTTAAGATTTCCATTAGGTGGAATGTTAAAAGACAAAACTAGAGAAATTGCAAAAAATTTAGATTTAAACGTTGCTGATAAACCTGATAGTCAGGACATCTGTTTTGTTCCGAATGGTGATTATGCTTCAGTAATACAAAAGTTTAGACCAGACTCATTTCAAAAAGGAAACATAAAAAATTTAGACGGTGAGGTAATTGGTGTTCATGATGGAATTATTAATTTTACAATTGGACAAAGAAAAGGAATTAAAGTTTCAGATAAAGAAGCCCTTTATGTGTTAAAGATAAATTCGGATAAAAATGAAATAATAGTTGGACCTAAAGAAAAACTTGGAAAAAAAATAATTTCTTTAAAGGAATTAAATCTACTAACAAGTAAAGAGGATTTAGATCAAAATTTATTTGTTAAAGTTAGGTCTACCGGAAGTCTTTTAGAAGCAAAAGTGGATTTAATAGATAACAATAATGCTAAAGTTAATTTAGTAATTCCAGAAGATGGAATTTCACCTGGTCAGGCATGTGTCTTTTATCGTAAAGACCAGTTTGGCCACAAAGTGCTTGGTGGTGGTTGGATTAAAGAATAGCAGGAGAATTATTTCTTCTTATTTTTTCTTTTAGCTCTTCTTTTTTTAGACCCTTGTTTTCTTCGGCCCCTATGTTTCTTTGGATAACTCATTTAGTCCTATTTTAATTTTATTGACGTTTTTCATGGGATATAGCATTGTCTTAATAACATATCAAATTTATTATGGGTAATTCCTTCAAGACTTTCCTGAAACATACAGCTAAAGATTTTCACAATCAGTCAGTAAACCCTCCAGTAGTTAGAGCTTCTACAATTATTTTTAAGTCAATGAAAGATATTAGAAAAACTCAAGCTAAGGCAATTAAAAATCCAACAGGAGGACACTATGATTACGGAAGACAAGGCACATCAACAACTTATATATTACAAAAAATTTTAACTAAGCTTGAAGAAAGTTATCATGTTTTTACTACACCAACAGGTTTTGGTGCAGTTTTTTTAGCTATATTCAGTGTGACTAGACCAGGTGACGAAATTATTGCTGCAGATCCTGTTTATAGTCCAACAAGATTATTAACTGAAAATTTTTTAAAAGAATTTAATATCAAAACGTCTTTTTATAATCCACATGATTTAAAAACATTAGAAAAAAGTATTACAAAAAAAACAAAGTTAATTTTTGTTGAGAATCCAGGTAGTAACTCTTTTGATTTTCAAGATATTGGAAAAATTCTATCAATTGCAAAAAAACACAAAGTTTTAACAGCAATAGATAATACTTGGGGCACTCCTTACTTCTTAAAACCTATCAAATTAGGTTTTGATATGTCTATTGTATCTGCAACAAAATATTATTCAGGACATTCGGATGTAATGGGTGGTTCATTAGCTGTTAATAAAAAAGTATTTCCAAAAGTTAAAGCTGCCGAGAGGATAACAGGTTTAAGATTAGGACCTGATGATGCTTATTTAATTACAAGAGGTCTTAGGACTTTAGATGTTAGATTAGATAGACACAGAGAAAATGCCAAAAAAGTTGCTGAGTTTTTATCTAAATTCAAAAATATTAAACTACTCTATCCATATAAAAAAGACTCTTACAATTTTAGAATGTGGAAAAAATATTACTCTGGAGCATCTGGGTTAATGGGTTTAAAAATAAAATGTAAAAATATTAATTCTGTAAGAAAATTTGTGAATTCATTAAAATTATTTGGTTATGGCTACAGCTGGGGAGGTTTTGAAAGTTTAGCCTTACATCAAGAATATAGAGAAACAGGTAATAGAAAATTTTTAAAATTAGCAAAAGATGAACACTTAGTAAGATTACATATTGGTTTAGAAGATCCTAAAGATCTAATTGCTGACTTAAAAAAAGCTCTAAAGTTTATTAAATGAGTTCAGAAAGTTTTACTATTAGCAAAAAAGCACTAATCACTTTAATTGCTGCTTCTATAGTTGTAATTATTTCTTTAGGAATAAGACAGACATTTGGATTGTTTTATTTTGATTTTAATACTGACTTAGATATTTCCATTTCCCATTTTGGATTTGTTATGGGATTACAATTATTACTCTGGGGAGTATTCAGTCCTTTGTTTGGTATAATTACTGATAAGTATGGAGGGGCAATTGCAATCTTTATTGGCTTTGTTTTTTATTTAGTAGGTGTGTTATTTTTTTATTCTGGTTTTAACACCGGAGGTTATTTTACTTTAACCATAGGCGTAATGATTGGAATTGGCTTAGGCTCCACTGCAATAGGTATTCCAGTATCAGTTGTAGCTAAACATTTTCCAGCGTCTAATAGAACTATCGCAACAGGAATTGTTACATGTGCGGGATCTTTTGGATATTTTGTTTCGCCTTTACTTGTAAGATATTCTTTAGTTGAAACAGGCTGGGAAAATACACTTTTGTATTTTTGTCTTCTTTTAGGAGTTGGATTGGTGGTATCACTATTTGTCAGTACTCCAAAAATACCTGTAGGAGTTAATCAAGACAATAACCAAACAGCAATGGAAGCGCTAAAAGAAGCATTTTCTAATAAAAGTTTTATTTATCTTACTTTGGGTTTTTTTGTTTGTGGTTGGCATATTGCTTTAGTTGCAACACATATTCCAACTTATATGGCAGATAAAGGTTTGCCTGACTGGACACCTGCAATGGTTTTGGCTTTGATTGGTGTGTTTAATATGGCTGGTACTATTACAAGCGGTTATTTAGCAACAAGGTATAGTAAGAAAAAAATTTTAAGTGCTATTTATCTTTTAAGAGGAGTTTCCATAATTTATTTTATTTTCTTACCACCAAGTATTTTTAACTCTGTAGTTTTTGGAGTTACTTTTGGTTTTTTGTGGCTATCCACAGTTCCTCCAACAAATGGAATAGTTGCTCATATATTTGGCACAAAATACGTTGGACTTTTATATGGAATAGTTTTCGTAAGCCATCAAATTGGTTCTTTCCTAGGAGCATATCTAGGTGGTGTATTTTATGAATTAAATGGAAATTTTGATTATGCATGGTACGGATCTATCGCATTATCAATTTTTGCAGGTTTGATACATTTACCTATAGTAGAGAAAGCAATTGAAAGAATTCAACCAGCATAAATTTAAATTTAACCCATATTTAGAGGATCTGTATCAATCAGATAAGCCTTTAATAATTTACAAAGTAGATGATGGCTATAATATTTATACAGATTTTTCAAAAAAGATCATTTTAACAAAAAAAAATATACATAAATTTCTTAATTCGTTAGAGAAAAAAAAATATAAAAAAGAAACCGATTTATATCTTGGATTTTTTGGTTATGAAATTTTATGTAATTTGATTGGTATTAATTTAAAAAATAAAAAAAGGATAAACTTTTATAAAGGAATTTTTTATAAACCTGAGACTATAATTAAAATTAGAAAAGATATTAAAGTTATATCTAATATAAAAAAACATACATTCAATTATCAATTCAACAAAACTCAAATACTAAGTCCTTTTAAGATAAATATTTCTTATGCAAAATATAAAAAAATATTTGAATTATTTTCAAAAAAAATAAGAGAGGGTGAGACTTATCAAATTAAAATTTGTACAAAATATAAGAATAAATCATTAATAAATCCTATTAATTTTTTTTGGAAATTAATGCGTGTTAACTCATCTCCCGAATCATTTATGATAAAAGATAAGGATTATTCTATAGTAAGTTGCTCTCCCGAAACATTAATTGATAAGAAAAAAAATAAAATTATAACAAAACCAATAGCGGGCACATTTAAGAAAAAATTACTATCCAATAAAAATATAGCTCTAAAATATTTTAAAAATAACGAGAAGGAAACTAAAGAACACAACATGATAGTTGATATGGAAAGAAGTGATTTATCCAAAATTTGTAAACCCGGAAGTGTCAAAATACTCAAAAAAAAATATGTAGAGGAATACAAGCATCTTTTTCATTATGTAACTTCAATTGGTGGAATATTAAACAAAAATACAAAATTGATTGATATCATTAAGGCTATGATGCCAGGAGGATCTGTAATTGGCTGTCCTAAGATAAGAACATTAGAACTTCTAAATAATCAAGAAAAAGAAAGTAGAAATATTTTTACAGGAAGTTTTGGATTTATTAAATTTAATCAAGATATGAAGTTTAATATTATAATTAGATCTATATTAAATTATAAAAATCAATCAGAGATATCCGCCGCATCTGGAGTAGTATTAGATAGTTCACCTAAGAAAGAATTTAATGAAAATTATATTAAAGCAAAATCTTTATTGGAGTTATTTAAATGATTTACATTATAGATCATCAAGACTCTTTTACCTGGAATGTTGTTCATCAATTTGCAAAATTTGATAAAGTTTTTTGCTCAAATTATTATGAGGTAAATAACAAATTACTTGATAAAAGTGATGTGATCGTTCTATCACCAGGACCTGGATCACCAAAGGATTATCCCACTACTTCAAAAATTTATAAAAAATACAAAGGAAGGAAAAAAATTATTGGCATTTGTCTTGGTTATCAAATGGTTTTACATAATGAAGGAGGCAAAATAATACAGCAAAAAAAAATTTATCATGGTTTTCAATCTAAAATAAAAACAAATAATCAAAGTAAAATCTTTAAAAATAACCAACAGTTTAAAGTTGGAAGATATCATTCGTTAAAATTAATGGAGCCATTTAAATCGAATTCAATTAAAATAACTATGAGATGTAGTAAAACAAAAATACCAATGGGACTTGAGGATAATCAAAATAAAATATATGGATTTCAATTTCATCCAGAATCTTTTTTAACAGAAAATGGCAACACTATTATTAAAAAAATCTTATCAGCTTAGTAATCTTAAAGAAGTTAATTTTAAAGATCTTTGGGGGTCTAGAGGTGTATTCACCACAATGCGAATGGTTGGAAAACCTTCTAAGCTAATACTTTTAAAACCGCATATAGAGAACTTAATAAAATCTACAAAAAAATATGGAATAAGAAAAAAAAATTTAAAAAACATAATTAAAGATTTAATTGACAAAAACACTATACACAAAGGTCCTGATAATTTATTTCGTATAGCGTTAAATAAAAAACTAATATCAGTCTCAATTAGAAAAAGACCAAAACCAAAAAATAATTTTAATCTCTTATTGTTTAAATATAAACGTGTAGAACCAAATTACAAAAATCTCTATTATAAAAAAATATTAGCAAAATTAAGCAAAGTTGATTCAACTAAATTTGATATTGCTCTAGTCACAAATGATAAAATTTTAGAAACAGGTACTTCAAATTTAGTTTTTGTGAAAAATGGAAAGATTTTTTCACCTAAAAAAAATTGTTATTTTGGAAACACACTTAAATTTATAAGCAAGAAAGTTAAAATTAATTTTAAAGATATTTTTATTAAATCAATCGATGATTATGATGAAATAATTCTTATTGGATCTGGCAAAGGGGTAACATCAGTATCAAAAATAAAAGATCTTAAATGGAAGAGAAGAAAGACTAGTTGCTACACTAAGTTAAATAAAATATATAACTCTCTTGTTTAAATATGAAAGATCCAAACAATCCTTGTATATTTTGCAAAATCAGAAAAGAAGAGCTTCAGTTTGAAAACCAATTGGCTTATTCATCTATAGATAGCTATCCTGTCTCAAAATTTCATAGTCTTATCGTTCCTAAAAGACATGTAGAGACATACTTTGATCTTACCAAAGAAGAAATTCAAGCATGTAATGAGTTAATTTTAAGAACTAAAGAAAAAATTTTAAAACAAGATTCTAGTGTTAAAGGATTTAATATAGGCACAAATGCAGGAAAGTCTGCAGGCCAATCAATTATGCATTGTCATATTCATCTTATTCCCAGAAGAGAAGGAGATGTAGAGAATCCACAAGGAGGAGTCAGGTCTGTGATCCCAAAAAAACAACATTACAAAAGAAAGTAATTATTTTCTAATTGTTATTAAAGACAAATTTATCAATAGTTTTTGTTGATATGATGAGTTATCTAGACTAGAAAACTTTAAAATTATTTAAAATAATTATACATAAGGGTAAAATGCTTGAAACAAATCCATTTTCGTTATTATCAGAAGTAGTTCCTACTGTTGTTATGCAAGGGTTTATAATTGCAATGGTTCTTTTAATTGCTTTTGGAACAATTATTCAGATGATACATCACAAAAATTTAACTTATTTCTTTAACAATGCGAAAAAAGCAAAATTGCAGGCAACAAGAGAGGTTGGAGCTGCTGAGAAGGCAAAAATTATTGCTAAGACTACTGTTTATGATATTGGAACAACATCAGAATTAGGTTTTGGAAAAAGAAGATTGGCACATGTTCTTGGTATGTATGGAACTATAATCTTTTGGATTGCTTCAGCAATGTTAGTGTTTTGTTATACAGGTGCAGATAAAACTTCTTCTACATTGTGGTCAATGCTATGGCATGTAGGTGCAATACTCACATGTGTTGGTGGATTTTGGTTTTGGTTTTTTTTAAGAGTAGATGTTTCTGCCGAAGCGCACCCTTGGTATAGAATTATTAAAGCTGATTTGTTTGTTCTAGCATTATTAGCATGCTCAACTTTTGGACTAGCTTGGTCTTACACTCAATTTAATGGTCAAGTAGGTTTGTCATTCTTATTTTTTGCATTGTTTGTAGTTTCAAATTTAGTTTTATTTGGTGGAGTTTATTGGTCAAAATTTGCTCACATGTTCTACAAGCCTGGAGCAGCAATACAGAAAAATTTGGCTGAAGCAGACGGTTCTAGAGATAATTTACCACCTCCTGCAGATGCTCCTGAGCAATTTGGCCTAGGAATAAAAAGAGAAGAGCCAAAACATTATTAATATGATAACAAAAAAGGAAAGAAAATAAATTATGTCAACATTTGTATATATGACTAGATGTGATGGATGTGGTCACTGCGTAGATATTTGTCCATCTGATATAATGCACATTGATGAAAATATTAGACGTGCAAAAAATATAGAACCAAATTTTTGTTGGGAATGTTATTCATGTGTAAAAGCATGCCCAAATCACGCGATTGACGTAAGAGGTTATGCAGATTTTGCTCCAATGGGACATAGCGTTAGAGTAAGACGTGAAGAAGAAAAAGGAACTATTTCTTGGAAAATTAAATTTAGAAATGGAACAACAAAAGACTTTGTTTCACCAATAACAACAAAACCATGGGGAAAATTTATTCCTAAACTTGCAGATGGTGAAAAAGTTAAACAAGGAGAATTAAACTCACAAAGACTTTACACTGAACCTGAAGGACTAAACATCGATGGTGAACTTCCCGCAGTTCCAAAAGAGTCTTTTAAAAAAGGAGTTTATTACTAATGGCTAAGCATAAAACTCATTATGAAGACTGCGATGTACTAGTTGTTGGCGGAGGTATGGCTGGTACTGGTGCAACTTTCGAAGCAAGGCACTGGGGTAGAGATATGAAAATTGTTTGTGTTGAAAAAGCAAACATAGATAGAAGTGGTGCAGTAGCTCAAGGTCTTTACGCAATTAATTGTTACATGGGTATGCAGTGGGGCGAAAATCAACCTGAAGATCATGTCAGATACGCAAGAAATGATTTGATGGGAATGGTAAGAGAAGATTTAGGATATGACATGGCTCGTCATGTAGACTCAACTGTTCATATGTTTGATGAGTGGGGTCTTCCTATGATGAAAAATGAAGAGACTGGAAGATATTTAAGAGAAGGTAAGTGGCAGATAATGATCCACGGTGAAAGTTATAAGCCAATTGTTGCAGAAGCAGCCAAAAAATCTGCAGACAAAATTTATAATAGAATAATGATTACTCATCTTTTGATGGATGAGGCTCAAGAGAATAGAGTGGGTGGAGCTGTTGGGTTTAATATGAGAACAGGTGATTTCCATGTATTTAGAGCAAAGGCTGTAATTGTTGCAGCTGGAGGAGCTTCACACATATTTAAGCCTAGAGCTGTTGGAGAAGGTATGGGAAGAACTTGGTATGCTCCTTGGAGTAATGGTTCAGCATACGCATTACCAATTGCAGCTGGTGCTAAAATGACTCAAATGGAAAATAGAATTGTATTATGTAGATTTAAAGATGGATATGGACCTGTTGGTGCTTACTTCTTACATTTAAAAACATATACACAAAATGCAAACGGTGAAAACTACGAGAAGAAATGGTACGACCAGACTAAAGAATTAGTAGGTGAATATATAGATCACCATCCAACACCTACGTGTTTAAGAAATCATGCTTTTATTCAAGAAACAATGGCAGGTGGTGGACCAATCCATATGGTTACTACTGAGGCTTTTCAAGACCCACATTTAGAAACTGTTGGTTGGGAGAACTTCTTAGGAATGACAGTAGGTCAAGCTGTTGTTTGGGCATCTCAAAATATTGACCCTAAATATACAAATCCTGAATTAACAACTTCCGAACCATACGTAATGGGTTCTCATGCTACTTGTTCTGGAGCTTGGGTAAGTGGACCAGAAGACTTGTCTCCACCAGAGTATTTCTGGGGTTATAATAGAATGTTAACAATTGATGGATTATTTGGAGCAGGTGATACTGTAGGTGGAAGTGCTCATAAATTTTCGTCAGGTTCATTCACTGAAGGTAGATTAGCAGCAAAAGCAGCTGTAAAATATATTGAAGACAAAAAAGCTGAGGGTTTAAAAGTATCAGATAAACAATGTGAAGATTTCAAAGTTAAAGTTTACAAACCTTTAGAAAATTACACAGTTGCTCAAAATGAGATTACTGGAGGAACTGTATCTCCAAGCTATATCTCACCTATTCAAGGCTTACAACGTTTACAAAGAATAATGGATGAATATGTAGGTGGAATAGCTACAAACTATATGACTAATGCTAATATGCTAAAAAGAGGATTAGAATTGTTAGCTTGGCTTGAGGAAGATCTTGAAAACGTGGGAGCTGAGGATTATCACCAGCTTATGAGGGCATGGGAGCTTAAACACAGAGCTTTGACATCTCAGTGCGTAACAGAACATACTATGTTTAGAGAAGAAACTAGATGGCCAGGGTATTATTATAGAGGTGATCATATGAAACTTGATGATGAAAATTGGCATTGTTTAACAGTTTCTAGAAGAGACCCTAAGACTGGTAAGTTTAGTATGGAGAAAGTTCCTGTCTACCATATAGTGGATGAGAACGAGAAGAAAAAAGCTTCTTAATAAACTTTTCAAATAAATTTTATGGATATTTTATCTAAAACAGATGATGAGATATTTGAATTAGCCAAACCTATTTGGGATAATTTGGTTAAATCATCTAATCTCAAGGATTATGGTGGTTTCACTAAAGATTTCTCCACTCAAATGCTTTTTGGTGCTAATGAAGTAGAACTTGGTAAGCAGTGGGCTAATAACAAGCTAATTACTAATCTTAAAGAGACTTTTGAACCATTTGGATGTCTTAGAAGAGGAGACCATATAACTGTTCTAATTAAACAGACAAATAAAGAGATCCCAGGAGAGTTCCTTGGAAGGTTGGTTTTAGGAGTTGAGGACGATACAATTAAAGTTTTTGGGGCCACCATCTACTAAGCAAAAAAAATTACTTAATAATAAATAATTGTTTGACAAATTTCGTTGTGGGTGTATTGACGAATTTAATGTTACTTTCTAACGTAAAAATTATAAACAGACTCTCAAATTTTAAAACTATATTTATTAAAGCAGGAATTATAGCAAGCTTAACAGCTTACTGGGGAGTGATTTTAGTTGGAACTTTTATCACTTTTAACTAAGTTGTTTTTTAACAACTTTTAAAATTTTTATGGAAGTATTTTTACCGATAGCTCAAGTTTTTGTTAACCCTATCGAGATACTTTTATTAAGTGCAATAGTTGGAGTTCTTTCAGGTTTATTTGGTGTTGGGGGTGGTTTTTTAATGACACCTTTTTTAATATTTTTAGGAATACCTCCTGCATATGCAGTTGCTAATGAAGCAAATAATATTTTAGCTACTTCAGTTTCTGGATCTACAACACATTATTTAAAAAATACTTTAGATTATAAAATGGGTTCAATGATTGTGATTGGGGGTGTAATTGGAACTTCTTTAGGAATTTATACTTTTACATATTTTAAGGGTATTGGAAAAATTGATACCGTTATCTCTCTTGCTTACATGTATATATTAGCAATAATCGGAACCTTAATGCTTGTAGAAAGTTTAGGTGAAATAGATAAGGCAAAAAGAAACGTTGTAGTTAAAAAAAAATTACATGTTCATTATTGGATACATGGTCTTCCATTAAGAATGAGATTTCCAAAATCAAAATTATATGAGAGTATTTTTACTCCAATTCTAATTGGTCTATTAGTTGGTTTCATCGCAGCTATCATGGGAATAGGGGGCGCTTTTATTTTAGTGCCTGCAATGATTTATATAATTAAAATGCCTACTAAATTAGTTCCTGGTACATCTTTATTTGTAACAATTTTTGTAAGTGTGGTTGTTACTTTTCTTCATTCATTTAATTATGGATCTATAGATTTATTACTAGTTCTTATGTTGGTCGTAGGATCTATTATTGGAGTTCAAGTTGGGCAAAAATTAGGAGAAAGAATCGATAGTTCTGGTTTAAGAGCTTTATTAGCAATTTTATTACTGATAGTGGGTATAGCGATTGCATACGATACTTTTTTTGCAGAAAAAATTATAAATGGAACAGCTAAAGCAACTAGTTCAGATTTAAACTTTTTTTCTAAATTTATAATTGATTTTTCTAAAGAGATGCCTTTCTTTTATGGACTATTTACAATTATGTTTGCAATTATTTTAGGTGTTGGAGCGGCTTTTATAAGACGATTTATCTCAAATTTTAGAAAAAAATTGTTAGTTAAATCTTAATTAAAGTAATTTAGATATAATTCGATAGTTGTAATACAAACCAACCCAACAGTTGCCATACCCACAAAACCTACAATAAAAGGTTTGTAACCCATATTTTTAATCTCTTTTAGGTTGGTAGAAAGACCAATTGCTGCCATCGCCATTGTTAAAAATATTTTTGAGGACAATTTAATACTCTCAATTGTAACCAGCCATTTATAATTATTTGAGTACATTAGATCACCTAAATTTCTTACTATTATCATTGCTACAAATCCTAATACAAAGTAAGGAAAAATATCTATTATTGAGTATTTCTTTTCTGTAGTTTTTCCTCGATTATAAAGAAATGCAAATAAAGGGATCATGATAATTAGAAAAGTATTTCTTATTAATTTCGTGACTGTTGCAATATTTAAAGTTTCAGGACTGTTAAATTGCTGGTCATAAATCAATCCTGCAGCCGCAACTTGAGAGGTTTCATGGATAGAGGTTCCCAAAAACAATCCAATTAATAAAGGTTCACTTTCAAAATAAAAGTTAGCAAAATAAGGGTAAATGAGCATCGAAAGTATTCCAAACAATGTAATATTAGCAATTGCATATGACACTTCATTTTTTTTTGCACCAATAACTGGAGCGGTAGCCATTATTGCAGTAGTGCCACAGACAGTACTGCCTATTGATATTAAGTAAGCCATTCTAGTAGGTATTTTTAATTTTTTAATTAGAAGTTTGATTACAATTAAAACACTAATTATACAGATTATAATTAATGGAATTGCTATTGCCCCAAATTCTAAAAATTCAAATGGCTTTAATTGAATACCTAAGCAAATAATACCTAGTTTTAGAATATATTTTTGTGTAAAATCCAAACCTCTTAAAAAACTATCTCTAATTTGAAAAACATTTCCGAAAAACATACCCAATAAAATAGCAATCATTGCTGTAGATATTGGGCTTTTTTCATAGCCTAATAGCTCAATACCAATAATATTATTGAAACCTTGAGATAAAGTGTAAAGAACAAATGCTAATATAATACCTGGTAATACAACCAGGTATTTCTTAAATTTCATGAAAGACTAAGGTTAATTAAGCACTTCTGTAGAGTTTGGTCATAACAAATTCTCTATGACCTAAAGCTTCAGCGCAAGTTAATCTACCGTTTGCGACTCTTAGTGTAGTTTTAATTAATTCATCACCTGCTTCAGACAAATTCATTTCTCTTGAAAGAATTTTTGAGACATCACAATCAATATGCTCTCCCATTCCTTTTACAGTCAATGGATTAGCTGTCAACTTAACAACAGGTTCAATTGGATTTCCAACGATATTACCTTGTCCAGTTGGAAATAAATGAATATTAAAGCCAGCAGCAGCTTGTAGCGTCACACATTCTGCAGCAGCAGATGATGTGTCCATAAAATACAAACCTTTTCCTTTAGTTGGTTCTTCTGCTGGTTCAAGAACATCAATAAATTTACAATTTCCAATTTTTTGAAAATTACCAAAAGCTTTTTCTTCAATTGTTGTAAGTCCTCCAGCTATATTTCCAGCTGTTGGTTGACTTTCAGAAAGATCATCCGTTGCTTCTTTTAAAATAAAATCATTATAAGAGCTCCACGTTTTCATAAATTTTTCAGATGCTTCTTTTGTAGCTCCTCTAGTTGCACAAACTTGTTCTGCACCAGTTAATTCAGATGTTTCACCAAAACACAAGTGAACACCTAATGGCTCAAGTTTGTCCATTAAATTTCCAACAGTTGGGTTTGCAGCAAGTCCTGAAGTAGTATCAGATTCTCCACACTTAACTGAAATCCATAAATCACTTAGTGGACACTCTTCTCTTTGTTTTTCTGAAGCCCACATAACAAATTCTTGTGCTTTTTTTGATGCTTTCATTGTCGTACCAATATCTCCTGTACGCTCGATATGAAATCCTTCAACTGGTTTTCCTGTTTTAGCAATTCCATCTACAATTTTTTTTGTCCATTTTGGCTCAATACCAATAACAATTACTGCTGCAACGTTCGGATTACATCCAGTTCCAATCATAGTTCTAAAATGAAGCTCTAAATCTGCACCAAACTGAAGTCTTCCATAAGAATGAGGTAGAGCTATTGTGCCTTTAATATTATTAGCAACTGCCTCTGCACATGCGTTCGAAATGTCATCAACTGGCAAAATAATTACATGATTTCTTGTTCCGGCTCTGCCGTTTTCTCTTTTATAACCTAAAAAGCTTTTTGGAATTTCCATAATATTACCACTTCTTTGTTTTTACATTGTGAACATGTACATGCTCACCTTTTTTTATTGATTTAACAACTTTACCAATATCGTGACCATACTTTAAAATAGTATCACCTTCTTTAAGGTCAGACATTGCAATTTTATGACCTAAAGGTATTTCATCTACGGATTGAATATTTGTTGAACTGTCATCTTCCATTATCCAGCAAGCACAGTCCTGTTTAGGAGTGATTTTTTCAATAACAACTACTCCCACGTTGTCTTTTTTATCATGTATGATTATATCTGTTGCCATATCGTGTCGATTTGTTTGTTTGAAATTCGTAAAAACTTATATATTAATCGCTCAAATTAACAAACGAATTTTATAAATATAATAATTACACTTTAGAGAGGTTCTAGTTTTATGACAAAAATGACAACAGAGGAAGCTTTTGTAAAAGTTTTACAAATGCACGGTATTGAACATGCGTTCGGAATTATCGGATCAGCCTTTATGCCAATTTCAGATATTTTTCCAGATGCAGGTATTACTTTCTGGGATGTTGCTCATGAAACAAACGGTGGTTTAATAGCTGATGGTTACACAAGAGCTACTGGTAAAATGTCAATGGTTATAGCTCAGAACGGACCCGGAATAACTGGATTAGTTACACCAATTAAAACAGCTTATTGGAATCATACTCCTCTTTTATTAGTAACACCGCAAGCAGCGAACAAAACAATGGGGCAAGGTGGATTTCAAGAAGTAGAGCAAATGAATTTATTCAAAGACATGGTTTGCTATCAAGAAGAAGTTAGAGACCCATCTAGAATGGCAGAAGTATTAAATAGAGTTATAGAAAAAGCTATTAGAGGATCTGCACCTGCGCAGATAAATGTTCCACGAGATTATTGGACACAAGTAATTGATATTGATCTTCCACCAATTGTAAGATTGGAGAGACAAGCAGGTGGAGTAGATGCAATCAAAAAAGCTGCAGACTTATTATCAAAAGCAAAATTTCCAGTTATATTATCTGGCGCTGGTGTTGTAATCGGTGGAGCTATTGAAGATTGTAAAAAACTTGCAGAAAAATTAGATGCACCAGTATGTTCGGGTTATCAGCATAATGATAGTTTTCCAGGAAGCCATCCTTTAGCTGCTGGTCCGTTAGGATACAATGGTTCAAAAGCTGGAATGGAATTAATAAAACAAGCAGACGTCGTTTTAGCTTTAGGCACAAGATTAAATCCATTCTCTACACTACCTGGTTATGGAATGGACTATTGGCCAAAAGATGCAACTATTATTCAAGTGGATATGAATTCTGATCGAATTGGTCTTACAAAGAAAGTTACAGTTGGAATTTGTGGTGATGCAAAATTAGTTGCACAACAATTACTAGCACAACTTTCACCAACTGCAGGTGACACAGATAGACAAAAAAGAAAAGATATAATTCATCAAACAAAGTCTGCATGGTTACAAAAATTATCAAGTCTAGATCATGAAGAAGATGATGAAGGTACAGTGTGGAATGAAGAAGCTAGAAAAAGAGATGCAGATAGAATGTCTCCTAGACAAGCGTGGAGAGCAATTCAAGCAGGTATGCCAGATGACGTAATTATATCAAGTGACATAGGAAATAACTGTGCAATTGGTAATGCTTATCCTACATTTGAAAAAGGAAGAAAATATTTGGCGCCTGGTTTATTTGGTCCATGTGGATATGGTTTTCCATCTATATTAGGAGCAAAAATTGGATGTCCAGACAGCCCAGTGATAGGTTTTGCAGGTGACGGTGCTTTTGGTATTAGCATGAATGAGATGAGTTCATGTGCTAGAGAAGAATGGCCAGCAATTTCGATGGTGATTTTTAGAAA
>CACDQB010000007.1 GCA_902554795.1 uncultured Pelagibacteraceae bacterium
TCTTTTGTTTTATTAAACAAAAATTCTGAAGACTTTAATCTAAGTAGAGACTCACCAATAATGATTATTGGTTTTTTTGAATTTATAATTTCTTTAGATACCTCATGATTTCCTTCAAGAATATTATTTAAAGTCTGCGTTTGACCATCTAAACTTTGATAAGGATAAGTTAAATCACCAACATCATTAAGTGAAATAATTTTTGTGTTGTTGTTTAAGTAAGCTTTTCTAATTCTAGCATTTAAAATAGTTGCTTCATATCTTGGGTTTGCACCTGCTATCAAAATTAAATCTGATTCTTCAATGCCATTTATGGAAGAATTAAATAAATAGTTTTCTCTTTTTGAAATATTTATAAATCTGTTATCAGATCTTGAGTCGTAATTTTTAGTATCAATTGTTCGATCAAAAAATTCTTTAAAAATATAACCAGTCTCCATATTGGTTAAATCACCCACAAAACCACATATTTTTTCTTTTGATGTGTTTTCAAATTTAGATTTAATTATTTTATACACTTCATCCCATGAGGCTTTTTCAAATTTGCCGTTGTATTTGACAAAAGGAGTATCTAATCTTTGATGTAGAAGACCATCACAAGCATATCTTGTTTTGTCTGAGATCCATTCCTCATTGATATCTTCATTAATAATTGGAAGTATTCTTTTGACTTCCCAATCATATGTGTCTACTCTTACATTTGATCCAATTGCATCCATTACATCAATTGTTTCGGTTTTCTTTAGTTCCCATGGTCTAGCTTCAAATACATATGGTTTTGATGTTAGGGCTCCTACTGGGCATAAATCTACAACGTTTGCAGACAATTCAGATTGCATTGATTGCTCTAGGTAAGTTGTAATTTGCATATCTTCACCTCTTCCAATAGCACCAAGCTCTGGAACTCCCGCAACTTCCGTTGCAAATCTTACACATCTCGTACAGTGAATACATCTTGTCATTTGAGTTTTTATCAATGGTCCCATATTTTTTTCAGGAACTGCTCTTTTGTTTTCTTTAAATCTTGATTTGTCAACACCGTAGTACATTGATTGATCTTGAAGATCACATTCACCTCCTTGATCACATACTGGACAATCTAGGGGATGGTTAGCTAACAAAAATTCCATTACTCCCTTACGAGCTTTTTCAACAATAGCAGTATTTGTTTTAATATTCATACCCTCGGCAGCTGGCATAGCACATGAAGCAATTGGTTTAGGAGATTTTTCCATTTCAACTAAACACATTCTACAATTACCTGCTATCGATAATTTTTCATGGTAACAAAATCTCGGAATTTCTACTCCAGCTTTTTCGCAAGCTTGAAGTACAGTTAAGCCCTCTTCAACTTCAACTTCAATTTCATTAACTTTTAATTTAAGCATTTTTTTTATCTAATAAATGTTGATCTACTAAATATGGAATATTGTTTTTCTTTTGAACAACAGGATCCAAATTATTTCTTTTCTCAATTTCTTTTTTAAAGTGTCTAAGCAATCCCTGAACTGGCCATGATGAACCTTCTCCAAAAGCACAAATAGTATGTCCTGCAATTTGATTAGTAACATCACCTAGCATATTTACTTCATCCTTCGTTGCATCTCCTTTTGCCATTCTCTCAAGCATTCTCCACATCCAACCAGAACCTTCTCTACAAGGTGTACATTGACCACAACTCTCATGTTTGTAAAATCTTGCAATCCTTGCCATACATTTAATTATATCCTGATCTTTGTTAATAACCACAATACCTGCTGTACCAAGTCCACTTTTTTCTTCAACACAGGCATCAAAATCCATTTTTAAAGTTTCACATCTTTCTTTCGGTATTAATGGCATTGAAGAACCTCCAGGAATTACTGCTTGTAAATTTTCCCATCCACCAATTACACCACCGGCATGAACTTCTATTAATTCTTTTAGAGGAATACTCATTTCTTCTTCAACATTACAAGGATTGTTTACATTTCCAGAAATACAAAAAATTTTGGTTCCAGTATTTTTTTCTCTTCCTAAAGAAGCAAACCATTTAGCTCCTCTTCTTAAAATAGTTGGAACCACTGCAATTGTTTCAACATTATTAATTATTGTAGGACATCCATATAGGCCTATCAAAGCTGGGAAAGGTGGTTTTAATCTTGGTTGGCCTTTTTTACCTTCTAAACTTTCGAGCAGTGCGGTTTCTTCACCACAAATATATGCACCAGCTCCGTAATGAATATAAATATCTAAATCCCATCCTGTACCAGCTGCATTTTTACCTAACAATTTTTTTTCATAAGCTTCATCTATTGCTGCTTGAAGTTTTTGACCATCAACAAAATATTCTCCTCTTATGTAAATATAACAAACATGTGCTTGCACTGCAAAAGATGCTATTAAACAACCTTCAATTAATTTATGAGGTTCAAATCTTAAAATATCTCTGTCTTTACAAGTTCCTGGTTCAGACTCATCACCATTAATAACTAGGTAATGTGGTCTAGATCCAACTTCTTTTGGCGCAAATGACCATTTTAAACCAGTAGGAAATCCTGCACCACCTCGACCTCTTAGTTGAGATTCTTTAATTTCATTAATTATCCAGTCTCTTCCTTTGTCGGTAATTTCTTTTGTATTTACCCAATCACCTCTCTCTTGTGATGACGATACATTTGAGCCTTTGTCATTATATAAATTTTGAAAAATTCTATCTTGATCTTTAAGCATTTTTTAAATCCATTAAGGTTTTCCTGTTATTTTCTGGTTCATTATTTACTCTTCCTCTATACGAACCAGGTTTTGGAGTTTCTCCATTTAAAATTTTATCTAAAATATCTAAAGTTTTTTGTTTATCTAAATCTTCATAATAATTATCATTAATTTGCATCATTGGAGCATTAACACATGCCCCTAAACATTCAACTTCCATCCAAGAACAGCTTTTATCATTTGATAATTCACATTCGTTTTCAGAAATTTTTTCTTTACAGGCCTCAACTAATTGATTTGCACCTCTTATCATACATGGTGTTGTGGTGCATACTTGAACAAAGTATTTGCCTACAGGTGCTAAATTATACATTGTATAAAAAGTAGCTACCTCATAAACTTTAATATACGGCATATCTAAAAACTTAGCGATGTACTTCATTGCAGCTAATGGTATCCAATTATTATTTTGTTTTTGAGCAATATAAAGTAAAGCCATTACAGCACTTTGCTGTTTACCTTCAGGATATTTTGCAACAATAGCTTTTGCTGCTTCTAATGATGACGCATTAAATTCAAAACTTTCTGGTTGATCTTTAGCAGGTCTTCTTAAACTCATCTGTCTACCTCACCAAAAACAATATCTAAAGAACCCAATACCGCAGGAACATCTGCTAACATATGACCTTTAATAAGATAATCCATTGATTGTAAATGTGAAAAACCTGGTGCTCTTATTTTGCATTTGTAAGGTTTACTTGATCCATCTGATATTAAATAAACACCAAATTCTCCTTTTGGTGCCTCAACAGCTGTATAAATTTCATCTTTTGGAACTCTATAACCCTCTGTGAAAAGTTTAAAATGATGTATTAAAGCTTCCATTGATTGTTTAATTTCTGCCTTAGGTGGAGGGCTAATCTTGCCATCTAATGATTTAATTGGACCTTTTTCCATTTTAGCAAGACATTGTTTGATAATTGAAACACTTTCTTTCATTTCTTCAATTCTGCATAGATATCTGTCGTAACAATCTCCATTTTTTCCAACTGGAATTTTAAAGTCTAAACTTTCATAGCAGTCGTAAGGTTGAGATTTTCTTAAATCCCACGGAACACCTGAGCCTCTAATCATGACTCCTGAAAAAGAATAATCTAAAGCATCTTCTTTTGTGACCACTCCTATATCTACATTTCTTTGTTTAAAAATTCTATTATCAGTTAACAAACTTTCTAAATCATTAATTATTTTGGGAAACGTTTCACAAAATTTTGCAATATCTTCCTCTAAACCTTTTGGCAAATCTTGATGAACACCTCCTGCTCTAAAATAATTCGCATGAAGTCTTGATCCTGAAGCTCTCTCATAAAATGTCATTAGAGTTTCCCTTTCCTCGAAACCCCAAAGAGAAGGTGTTAATGCTCCTACATCAAGAGCTTGAGTTGTAACGTTTAAAATATGACTTAAGATTCTTCCAATCTCACAAAATATAACTCTTATGTATTGCGCTCTAATTGGTACATCTATTTGAAGTATTTTTTCGATAGCTAGTGCGAAAGCATGTTCCTGATTCATTGGAGCGACATAATCTAATCGATCAAAATAAGGTACTGCCTGCATATAAGTTTTGTTTTCTATGAGTTTTTCCGTTCCTCTATGAAGTAAACCGATGTGAGGATCAGCCTTCTCAACTACCTCTCCATCAAGCTCTAGTATTAATCTAAGAACACCATGGGCAGCAGGATGTTGTGGTCCAAAATTTAAATTTAAATTTTTAATTTTTTTTGTCATTATTCTCAATTTCTTCTTTAATATATTTTGTTCCTTCCCAAGGACTTTCGTAATCGAAATTTCTATAATTTTGTTCAAGCTTTACTGGTTCACTGATCACTTTTTTTTGATCTTCGCTATATCTAACTTCTGAGTGACCCGTTAATGGAAAATCTTTTCTTAATGGGTGACCTTCAAATCCATAATCAGTTAGTATTCTTCTTAGATCCGGGTGATCCTTGAAAGATACCCCATACATATCAAAAACCTCTCTTTCCATCCAGTTTGCTGATGGAAAAATGCTAGTTAATGATGGAATAACTTCATTTTCAGCAATTGAATATTTTACAATCAATCTTTGATTAAATTCATGACTTAAAAACAGGTATACTACTTCAAACCTTTGATTTTGTTCTGGGTAATCAACAACTGTAATATCTATTAGTTGTCTAAATTTAGTATCTTGATTTGTTTTTAAAAAAATAGCGACATCAATAATGTCTTCCTTATCTGTTTCAATATAAATTTGGTTATGTTTAATTTCTGTATTGTTAATTTTGGTAGTTAACTCAGAATTAATTTTTTTTTCTAGATCTTCTAAACTTTTCATAACTATCTAATAAAAGATCCTTTTTTTCTAATTTTTTTTTGTAGTTGAAGTATTCCATATAATAGTGCCTCAGCTGATGGAGGACATCCTGGCACATAAACATCTACTGGAACAATTCGATCACAACCCCTAACAACTGAATATGAATAATGATAATATCCACCTCCATTTGCGCAACTACCCATTGAAATCACATATCTTGGTTCAGGCATTTGGTCGTACACTTTTCTTAAAGCTGGGGCCATTTTATTTGTTAAAGTTCCTGCAACTATCATAACATCAGATTGTCGAGGGGAACCCCTTGGAGCTGCACCAAATCTTTCTAAATCATATCTCGGCATAGCTGTTTGCATCATTTCCACGGCACAACATGCTAATCCAAAAGTCATCCAATGTAGTGATCCTGATCTTGACCAGTTAATTAAATTGTCAAGTGATGTAGTTATAAAACCATTCTTACTAAAATCTTCTGCAAGTTGTTTAAATTCCTCAGGAACTTGATCTATTTTATTATTCATTGTGATTTATAATTTTTATTCCCAGTCTAAAGCACCTTTTTTCCATTCATAAATAAAACCTATTGTAAGAATGAACAAAAAAATCATCATTGATGAAAAACCTAATAATCCAATATTTCCAAGAGATATCGCCCATGGAAATAAAAATGCTATCTCTAAATCAAAAATAATAAATAGAATTGCAACTAAATAAAATCTCACATCAAATTCCATTCTTGAATCCTCGAAAGGTTCAAAACCACACTCATAAGCGGAAAGTTTTTCAGGATCAGGTTTTTTAGGTGATAGAATAAAGTTCACAACCACAAAAGCACAACTTAACCCAAGAGCTAAAACTAAAAATATTATTATTGGTAAGTAATCTTTTAAAAAATCAGATAACATGAAAATCTATATATCAGTTTTTATCTGTTGTTGAAGGGCTGATACGTCACATTTTTGTTAATATTAACATTGAAAAATGTGAAAAAGTGGCGGGAGTGAAGGGACTCGAACCCTCGACCTATCGCGTGACAGGCGATCGCTCTAACCAACTGAGCTACACCCCCACTTTATGTTTTTGGTGGGCAGTAAAGGACTCGAACCTTTGACCCCCTCGGTGTAAACGAGATGCTCTACCAACTGAGCTAACCGCCCCTCACCAAAAATACAGCTTTTTATAACTTTTCAAAGATTTTCGCAAGATTAATAATATTCGAAAAATGGGATTTATAGAAATTTTTGTAGGATATATTTGAACAATTCAAATTTTGATTTTAAATAGTTAAGTTATTTTTAGTTGAATCATTTTACTATAAATTTTAGAAGCTTGATCATATAGATCTTTATCAAAATCAACCATTGTTAAATCATTTTTGCTTTTTTTAAAAAAATTTGAAAAATCTAAATCTGACTTTTCAAGACCTATTTTTTTAAAAATAATTTTCATTGATGAATTAGGGGATTTAACTAAATCTTCAAGAGAAACAAAAATACATTTATCATAATTTTCAAAAATATGGCTATATGAACATATCCAATATTCTAACCAATAATTAATACTATTTTTATCATAATTATTTAAATTAAATTTATTAAAGTTAAAAGGCCTATGATTTAGACCAAATTCGTAGTGTCCTATATCGGTCATATAATCTAGAATAAATTTATTTTTTGTTTGGATATATGAAAAATTTTTATGCTGTTTGAGTAGAGAATTTGCATGACCAAGTGGCTCACGTATAGGAATAATAATGAATGAATCTGGATATAAATTTTTTAAATACTTAATTCGTGTAAAGTTATTATTATTTTTAGAACAATAATACAAATTTTTTTTAAAATAATTTTTTATATTTTTATTTTTTAATTGAATTATTTTTTTTACGTGATTTGTAAAAAATCTTTTAAAATTTTTGTTTTGAAAATTTTCGTTAATTATATCAATTTTTGAAGTATTATATTTTTCAGGCCAAAAAATTTTCCATATAACCTCCTCAAGTGCCTCGGGACTATCTAAATCAATTTTATGACCATCTGCATGAGCTCGACTAATTTTTTCTACTGATCTTTTTTTTCCCCCTGATATAAAATACCACAAATTAGGCATTGTTATAAATGGCATATCTCTATATGTGTGACAAGAAACTGCGTTGCTAGTATTAATTGAATTAAGTAAGGCTGTAGAACCTCCCCTAGCCAAAGTAGTAATAAAAATTATTTTATAATTATTACCTTTTAATTTATCTTTAATTAAAAACTCCTCTAAGTAATAAAAAAATTTTAAAACAATTGGGCTAGAAAATGCAAAATAATGAATAAACTTGTCTCCTAAAGAAAAATTATCTAAGCCTTTTTTTTTATTATTTTTTTTTACTCGAATTGCTAAAATAAAAAATATAATTGAAATAGTAATTAAATACTCTGTGGAAAATAATGTTTTAATTAATAATTCCTTACTGACGATATTAAAATTATCAAAAATAAAGATAAATATAATAAAAAATAATAGTAATAAAATTAATTTAAAAAAAAATTCTAAAACTTTAATTAAAATTTTTTTTGATCCTTTTCTTAGATTTTTTTCTTTTTGTAAATCCGATGATGATTTATCAAATAAAAGTTGAAAACATTGTAAAACTTCATTACCAATATCTTTTAATATATTGGTTAAAGATATCTTGTTTAAACCATATAAAAATAATATTGATAAAAAAGTTGCTATAATTAAATTAGTCATTTTTATTATTATTTGCTTTTTTATCGATTTTTTTCCTAAAATATCTTTTTAACGGAAACCAAACCAAAGCAATTAACAAAAAAATTATTGCTAGTAGTACACCAACTACTGAAATTAAAGCACCTAAACCTATACCTGGTCCTATATATGCATAAGCATATGAAGAATATCCAAATAAAAATAAAAGTATAACTAAAATAATCTTCATGAAGTTAAAATTATTTATTTCCAAAGTCTAAAATTTGGTCTGGTAATTCATTTTTTTTATAATATCTAGACCAATGCATAGCACCAACTATTTCATCTCCCTGCTTATGACTGTAGCTCAATAGCACATCGCCACTTTTAGATAGTATCATTGCTTGTACTCCATCATCAATAAAAATTTGTCCATCATTTAAAACTCTACTTCTTCCTTGTGTATTTATAGATGTTTTTGATTTGTTTAATAAAATTTTTTTTGTTATTTTGTCTTTCGACATATCATAAAAATAAATTCCTGAATATTCCTGCACTATTCTAGAATTTATTTTCGCACCTCTTACATTGTCATTTCCAAAAATTGAAAAAATACCATTACCGAGATAATCAATATCATGTTGATTTAAAAAGGGACCACTTCGTAACCAAATTATTTTATTTAAAGAAGGTCTGTATAAAAATACAGTAGAAATATTTCTTGCACTTATCATTATATCCCCTCTTTTAACAAAAGGATCTGTTTTAGTTATAAATTCTGCATCATTAAGATGAATTTTATCATATTCCCATTTTTGACCAAAGAGTAACCCATAATATTCATTATCGTATAATATTTGTGCAATTGATCTTTCTTCAAGTATTTTTCCATCTAGGGAAACAATAGCATAACCATCATTTCTAATTTTTGAAAATTTATGTCCTGTTTTAAGTCTTAATGGTTCGTCTATTACAATGTTTGTTAAAACCGTTCTTGAATCTAAACCGTTTTCAATACTATGATGAAACTTTCTTTCAATAAACCACTCTATTTCTGATTCTTTATTTAATTTTACTAATATTCCATCACCACTATTAACTATTATACCTCCATCAGATAATAATAATGGATGTTGAGATCTAAAGTTCATAGGAAGATCCTCAGGAGTTTTTTTATAATTATTAGATATTAAATTGTTTAATTGTTTAACATTTGGAGACCATGTTTTAATTAATTCTTGATCAAATAAACTATATAAAAAAATAGAATTTTCTTTAAATTTATTATCAAAAGCAGAGATCAGAAAGTAACCATCATTTTCATAATTATCTTTAATTACAAAACCAGGTTCAAATTCAACTTTCAAAAATGAGGGGTTTGCTGAGCCTGTCGTTAAAATTTTATAGGACGTTTTAAAAAAAATATTCACTGGTTCCATAATTTTATTGACAGTTGTTGACACTTTAGGTGAATATTTTTCTATCTCACTTGAATATTTTGCTAACCATGCAAAAGTAATAGAACCTATTAAAAATAATAATATTAAAATTATTAAGATCCATAATTCAATTTTTTTAAATAAAAAATTTTCTAATCTCATTAACAAAATTTAAGTGTTGTAATTTTATCTAATTGATTATTTAGTATATAAATAAATTTAGTTTATACTACTGAATACTTGCTTGAGATTTATCGTCTTTTTTAGATATATCAACCTCAACCCACTCGGTAGGTTTAAGTTCTTTTGTCAAAGCTATTTTTATAACCTGATCAGCATATTCAACAGGTGTAATTTTAATATCGTCTATAATTTTCTTAGGCATATCTACTAGATCTTTTTCATTTTCTTTAGGAATTAAAACTTCTCTTATCCCAGCTCTATGTGCAGCTAATAATTTTTCTTTCAAACCCCCAATTGGCAATACTTGACCTGTTAAAGTTACTTCACCAGTCATAGCAATATCTCTTCTCACAGGTATGTTTGTTATTGATGAAACAATAGAAGTCACCATTCCAATACCAGCGGATGGACCGTCCTTTGGTGTTGCTCCCTCAGGAACATGGATATGAAAATCTTTTTTTTCAAAAATAGGCGGTATAATTCCATACTCTAAACATTTTGATCTTACAAAAGATTTTGCAGCTTTAACTGACTCTTGCATAACATCACCTAATTTACCAGTAATTTGCATTCTTCCTTTTCCTGGCATTGTTACAGTCTCAATTTTTAAAATTTCTCCACCATACTCAGTCCAAGCAAGTCCTGTTACTATGCCTACTCTGTTTTCAGTTTCTAATTCTCCAAATTTAAATTTAGGAACACCTAAAAAATCTCCTAAATTTTTACTATTTATGCCGACCTCTTTTTCCTCACCGGCAACTATTTTTTTGACTACTTTTCTTGCAAGTTTGGAAATTTCTCTTTCAAGATTTCTCACACCGGACTCTTTTGTGTAGCCTCTAATGACTTCTTTTATGATGCTATCATCTAACTTCATTTCTTTTTCTTTAACACCGTTATCTTTTATTTGTTTCGGTAACAAATATTTATTTGCAATACTTATTTTTTCATCTTCTGTGTAACCAGCTAATCTAATTACTTCCATTCTATCTAATAAAGGAGGTAAAATGTTTAAGGTATTAGCTGTTGTTACAAACATCACATCTGATAGATCATAATCAACTTCTAAATAGTGATCATTAAATGTAGTATTTTGCTCTGGATCTAAAGCTTCCAGTAAGGCTGAAGATGGATCGCCTCTATAATCATTTCCTATTTTATCAATTTCATCTAATAAAATTAGTGGGTTTTTTGTTCCTGCTTTTTTCATCATCTGAATAATTTTCCCTGGAAGTGATCCAATATATGTTCTTCTATGACCTCTTATTTCCGCTTCATCTCTCATACCGCCAACAGACATTCTAACAAATTCTCTATTTGTAGCTTTTGCTATTGATTTACCTAAAGATGTTTTTCCAACTCCTGGAGGTCCCACCAAACATAGAATTGGGCCTTTGATTTTTTCCATTCTTTTTTGAACTGCTAAAAATTCTATTATTCTCTCTTTAACTTTTTCTAATCCAAAATGATCTTTATCAAGAATATCTAGAGCTTTCTTCAAATCTATATCTACCTCACTTTTTTTATGCCAAGGAAGTTCTGTCATCCAATCTAAATAATTTCTAACAACTGTTGCCTCTGCAGACATTGGACTCATATTTTTTAATTTTTTTAATTCTTGTAAGCATTTCTTTTCTACCTCTTTTGGCATCTTCGCTTTTGTAATAGCTTTATTTAGACTAGTTGTTTCATCTTTACCGTCCTCAATTTCGCCAAGTTCTTTTTGAATAGCTTTTAGTTGCTCATTTAAATAATACTCTCTTTGTGTTTTTTCCATTTGAGTTTTAACTCTGCCTCTAATTCTTTTTTCGACACCAATTATACTCGTTTCGTTTTCCATTATTTTTATAATGGCGTTTAATCTTTTTTTTAAATCTACAGTTTCAAATATTTGTTGTTTTTCAGAAATTGTAGCTGTTATATGAGATGCGATATTATCTGCAATTTGAGATGGGTCTTTTAATTGTTTAATTGTATTTATAGTTTCGTTAGAAATTTTTTTATTTATAGATGTTAATTTTTCTAATCTTCTTAAAGCCGTAGCGGCTAAAGGAAACAAATCCTCATCTTTAGGCAAAATATCGTGATAATGAGCATAATCACAAGTTATGAATTTTTCATTATCTTTAAAATCTAAAATTTTTACTCTCTTAATTCCCTCTACTAAAACTTTAACAGTTCCATCAGGTAATTTTAATAATTGTAAAATACTTCCTTCACAGCCGTACATAAAAACATCAGTTTTCTTTGGATCATCAATTTCTGAATTTTTTTGAGTTACTAAAATAATCTTTTTATCTTTTTTCATCACTTCATTAAGTGCTGAAATAGACTTATCTCTTCCTACAAATAAAGGTATTACCATACTTGGAAAGACTACAATGTCTCTCAAAGGAAGTAAGGGTAGTGAAATTTTGACGTCCATGTGAACAATATGGATATTATATTTTATAATGCAATAGGTATTTATTACTTATTAAGGATATTAAGCCGCTGTAGTCTTATTTGACTTAGTTTTATTGTCACCTTTAGCATGAACTAAGATTGGTTGTGATTGTCCTTTTGCAGCACCAGCATCAACAATAACTTCTTCAATATTATCTTGACTTGGAAGATCGTACATTGTTTTCAACAAAATATTTTCTAGAATTGATCTCAAACCTCTTGCTCCAGTTTTTTTGCTAATAGCTTTTTGTGCTATTTCTTTTAGAGCATTTTCTTTAAATGTTAATTTAGCACCATCCAATTTAAACAGCTCTTGATATTGTTTTGTCAAAGAATTTTTTGGTTCTTGTAATATTTTTATTAAAGATTTTTCATCTAAATCTTCAAGTGTTGCTATCATTGGAAGTCTTCCAATAAATTCTGGTATTAATCCAAATTTTAATAAATCTTCTGGCTCTAAACCTTTCATCCATTCACCAGTTTTCTTATCTTGAGTATTTTTAACATCTGCACCAAAACCAATTGAAGTACCTTTGTCTCTTTGAGAAATTATTTTATCAAGTCCTGCAAAGGCTCCTCCACAAATAAACAAAATATTTGTAGTGTCTACTTGTAAAAATTCTTGCTGAGGGTGTTTTCTACCGCCTTGAGGAGGAACACTTGCGACTGTACCTTCCATTATTTTAAGAAGAGCTTGCTGAACACCTTCACCAGATACATCTCTTGTAATCGATGGGTTTTCAGATTTTCTACTTATTTTATCAACTTCATCAATATAAACTATTCCTCTTTGAGCTTTTTCAACATTATAATCAGATGCTTGTAACAATTTTAAAATAATATTTTCAACATCCTCTCCAACATAACCTGCTTCTGTTAGAGTAGTTGCATCAGCCATTGTAAATGGAACATCTAGAATTCTAGCAAGAGTTTGTGCAAGCAATGTTTTTCCACAACCTGTAGGACCCACTAAAAGTATATTAGATTTTGATAGCTCAACATTTTTACTTGTTTTGCTCTCATAATTTAATCTTTTGTAATGATTGTGAACTGCAACCGATAATACTTTTTTAGCGTGAGCCTGACCAATAACATAATCATCTAATACTGAACAAATTTCCTTTGGAGAAGGAAGACCATCTTGATGTTTTACAAAAGTATCTTTACTCTCCTCTTTTATAATATCCATACATAGCTCAACACATTCATCGCAGATGAAAACAGTTGGTCCAGCAATCAACTTTCTTACTTCATGTTGACTCTTTCCACAGAAAGAACAGTAAAGAATATTTTTATTATTTGTTGTCATTTTAATTTTTATAACGAATCAATTTAATCACTGTATTATAGAAGACTCACACTAATCAAGTTTCGATTAATAATGATTCAATATATTGTGTATTAAGATCTTTTTTCTACTACTTCGTCAATAAGACCAAAAGATTGTGCGACATCTGCTGTCATAAAATTATCTCTCTCAAGAGCGGATTTTATTTCATCAACACTTTTTCCTGTGTGTCTAGAATAAATTTCATTAAGTCTTTTCTTTAATGATAAAACCTCATTAGCATGAATTTCAATATCAGTTGCCTGACCTTGAAAACCTGCTGACGGTTGGTGAACCATTATTCTTGAATTTGGTAATGAAAATCTTTTTCCTTTTGTACCAGCTGCAAGCAAAAAGGAACCCATGGAAGCTGCTTGCCCTATACACAAAGTAGAAATGTCTGGTTTTACATATTGCATTGTATCATAAATACCAAGTCCTGCTGTAACCAAACCTCCTGGGCTATTAATATATAAATAAATTTCTTTTTTTGGATCTTCAGCTTCTAAAAATAATAATTGAGCAGTAACTAATGATGCTACATTGTCGTTAATCTGACCAGTTAAAAAAATAATTCTTTCTTTTAAAAGTCTTGAGTAAATATCATAGGCTCTCTCACCTTTGTTTGATTGTTCAACAACCATTGGTACAAGATTGCTCATATGTTCTGATAATTTTGTTGTCATAAGTTGATTCGTTCTACTTATACAACTTGAGATTACTTTTTGCTAACTTTTTTTGTCTTTTTCGCTGCTGGCTTTGATTTTGCCTTTTTAGGTGCAGGTTTTTTTTCTTTCGCAGATGTTGTGACTGTTTTTTTCTTAGTTTCTTTTTTTTCTTTTCCAGGGCTATGATCGTGATCGTGATCGTGATCGTGCTTATGGGCTTCTTTTAAAATCTTTTCAGCTTCATCTTTTGAAATTTCTTTCTTATTTGCTTTACCTTTTTCTTTAATTAAATTTAAAATTTTTTCTTCATATACCGTTCCTCTTAAACTTGCTAATGCAGATGGGTTTTTTTGATAAAAATCCATAACCATTTTTTCTTGTCCCGGCATCATTCTTAGTTGTTTTTGCACTTCAGCTTGAACCTCTTGTTCTGTTACTTTAATTTGATTTTTTTCACCAAACTCGTTTAAAATTAAACCAGTTTTAATTCTTGTTTTAGCTTTTTCTTCAAAGTTTTTTTTATTTTTCTTTACTTCTTCTTCTGACATACCTTGAGATAAAATTTTAACCTCTTCTTCAACTAAATTTTCTGGAACTTCGTCCATTTTAATTTTCTCTATTTCTTTTAAAATTTGATTTTTAGATAACTGATCTAGAGAATTTTTATATTCATCATTAATTTGTTTTGAAATTAATGTCTTTAAATCTTTTAAATCTTTTGCTCCTAAATTTTTTGCAAAATCATCATCAATTTTTACTTCCTCTGACTGTTTAACGCTTAAAATTTTACAATTAAATTTAGCTTTTTTATTTACTAATTCTTTTTCAGGAAAATTTTCTGGCAAAGTTGCTTCTACAATTTTTTCATCATCTTTTTTAACTCCAATCAATTGATCGTCAAAACCTTTTAAAAATAAATCTTTACCTAAAGTAAGCTGAGTGTTCTTTCCTTCGCTTCCTTTAAAGTCCTTGCCATCAACAGTTGCTTTATAGTCTAAAGATACCAAATCACCTTTTTTAGCTTTTGTATCAGGGCTCACTTCCTTAAAATTTGGTTGGTTTTTTGCTATTTCTTTTATTCTTTTATCAGTTTCACTCTCATCAATTTTAACGGTGTATTCGTCAAATTTAATATTTTCTAAAGATTTAATTTCTACTTTTGGTAGCTCTGTTACTGATAAAACATATTCTAAATCTTTGTCTTCACCGTAAGTCTTTAAATCAAGTTTTGGTTGACCAGCTGGTTTTATCTTTTTTTCCTCTAATGCTTTAGTTGATGTTTCTTTTAAAACTTTATCTAAGACCTCTCCAAAAACTGCTTTACCAAATTGTCTTTTTAAAATTTCTTTTGGAACTTTACCTGGTCTAAATCCTTTAAGGTTTACACTACCTTTAATCTCTTCATATTTTTCATCCATGTAAGAGTTCATTGTCTCTTTATCGATAAAAATTTTAAGATCTTTATTTAAACCTTTTTTATTTTCTACTGTAATTTTCATAATATCTTAATGGTAGGGCGAAAAGGACTCGAACCTTCACATGTTGCCATATTGGTTCCTAAGACCAACGCGTCTACCAATTCCGCCATCGCCCCACAAATTACGAGGTTTTATATATTATTGAAACTATTTGTCCAATGACAATTGTTAAAAAATTATCTATTTATCTAATAAAATTTATACTAATTTATAAAAAATGATTATTTCACCTTGTATAAGTATTTGTAAAACTGATCCAACAACAGGCTATTGTTATGGTTGCGGAAGAAGTAATGATGAAAAACGACTTTGGAAGCTTGAAGAAACAACTGATGATTGGAAAAAAGAAAATATAATTCAAATTGAAAAAAGGCTAACTGGTTGGCAACTTGAAAGTTTTAAAGAATCTTACTCTTATAAAATCAAGAATGGCATGTCTCTTTTCAAGAAAAACTTAATCAAAGAGTAATATTAAATATGAGTAAAGTTAAAATTGTAAGTATTATCTATGCTATAGGGATAATTATTGGTGCTTTGTTCTTTGATGTTTGGGGAGCAGATACCACTCCTTTAAAAACATTGTCTGTATTTGCTTGGACTGTAATATTTATTATAACTTTATTTTTTGTAGATAAGAATGAGAGAAAATAAGTTTTTAATATTTTTTTTATCATTTTTTTTAATATCCTTTAATTCACAATCAGAAATTATTGTATTGAGCAAATGTGATCATAAGGAGGACGGTTTTTTAAAAAATGAATATATTTTAAATCTGAATGAACTAATTATGACACGTAATTACGTTTATAATGAAAAAACTTATCAAAAATATAAGATCACCGATTTAAGCGTTAAAAAGAAAAACTCCTATGTGAGAAATATTTATGAGGAAAATGGAAAAATACTTACATTAAAACATGGGTATCCTCAGTTTTATACTCAAATTTTATTTGAAAAAGATAAACCAGAAATATTTGTTAAGGCTGTTTTGAATGATGTCGAAAGTTTATCTAAAATTTCTGATTGTAAAAAAATAGAGAAATTTGATCAAGAAAGTTAGTTTTTATTTTTTTTTTCTTCTTTGTTTTTAGTAATAAATTTTTTCTTAAGTTCAAATCTGCTATTTGTAATGTTTGAACGATGCTTTGCATATGCTTGTTTTTGTGCTTGTCTCATTGCTCTTTTAGATGACATGATAATTTACTTTAATATTCAATTTCTAAAGTATCAATAACTTTTAAACTTTTATCAGAAACAACAATCTCTCCAGATGATGGTGCATAATTTAAAACTTCAGAAATCACTACATAATGTGTAACAAAAACTAAATTTTGATCTTTGTCCCAAGTACTAATAAATTTATCAAAATCAATAATTTGCTTTTTTCTATTATTGGCAAATTTTTTGCTAAAAAATGAGTTTAGAAAATTTTTAGTTTCATATTCTTTAAAGGCAATAGATGCTGTTTCTTTACATCGACACCATTCACTAGAATAAACTTTTCCAATTGAAATTTTATTTTTCTTAAAAAAATTGCCAATTTTTTGTGATTGAACTCTACCACTATCACTTAAATTTCTTTGAGTTGTACAATCGTTAATATCGAAATTATCTGGATCGCCGCCACCAGGGGCATAAGCATGTCTTATGAAAATTAATTTTCCACCCTTTTGTAATTCATCAATAAAAGTTTTTTTTGAATCTGCTTTAACTGAGGGATTAATGCATATAAATATTATGACTAAATAATTTAAAATTTTCATTTATGAATATTAAAATAAATAGTTTAAATAAAACAATTCTTAAATGTAAAAAATGTCCAAGGCTTGTTAATTTTGTAAAAAAAATTTCAACAGAAAAAAGAAAACAAAATATAAATGAAACCTACTGGGGAAAACCAGTTACAGGTTTTGGTGCAATTAATGCAAAAATTTTAATAATTGGATTGGCCCCGGCAGCCCATGGGGGCACACGAACAGGAAGAGCTTTCACTGGAGATAAATCTGGAGACTTTTTATTTAAATGTTTATTTAAAGCTAAAATTTCAAACCAACCAAATTCAGAAAATCTAAATGATGGTCTCAAATTAAAATCGACATATATAACTAATATTTTAAAATGTGTTCCTCCTGGAGACAAACCTAAAATAGAAGAGCTTAATAATTGTTCAAAATACTTTGATAGCGAGATTTATAATTTAAAAAAATTAAAAACTATTATTGCATTAGGAAAGGTAGCATTTGATAATTGTGTTAAATTTTATAAAAAAAAATATAGTTTTAATGAGAAGATAAAATTTATTCATGGAAAATCCTATTTACTACCAGGAAATATTAAACTAATTGCCTGTTATCACCCTAGCCCTAGAAATGTAAATACTAAACTTATATCTGAAAAAATGATTGTAGACTTATTTAAAAAAGTTAGAAAAATATCTATGAACTAGAAGTATAGGGTTTAAAGTCTGATAAGATTTTTTCTGGAATTTTAACCGGCTTAAATTTTTCATTTATAAATACTAGATGAATTTTAGCCTCTACGATCAATTCCTCATCTTTAAATATTGATTGATTCATTAAAAAAGAAGTTTTTGAAGTAGAGTCTACAAAAGATTTAATTTGTAGATCATCTTCTAAATATGCAGATTTTTTATATTCAATATTGCACGATTTAACAATTATGAGAGCACCAAAATCATTTTTTATTTTTGTATTGCTTAATCCAATAGTTGATAACGCTTCAGTTCTAGCTCTTTCTAAATATTTTAAATAATTTGCATAGTACACAACTCCACCAGCGTCTGTGTCCTCATAATACACTTTAACATTATGAGTAAAGTTTTTATGCATAAGTTAATAATATCAAATAAATAAAAATTTAATAGAATCTAAGATATAATATCTTAGATGAAAATTTATATAATTTGGTTAATCGGAGTAATTTTATGGAACTTTGGATTTCCAAATGCAATTCCAATCGCTGATGTTATCGCAGCTATTTTATTATCGTTTTTAAGTATTGGATTAAAAAAGTATTTAAAATGGTAATTAATCTGCTGAAAAATAAATATTCTGAAAATAAGAAATTGATTTCATTTTAGAATTATCAGTATCAGCCATTATAGCCAAACCATCTAATTCATTCACATCTAGATTATGAAATTTTTTAAAATCTTCCTTAACATTGGCTTTTACCGTTACCCAAACATTAAGATTGTCTTTTGTAGTTGCTAATACATTATCTATTGATTTTTTTGTATAAGGACTTGGCCAACTCTGGCCAACTGCACTATTGCTTGAAAAAACATAATTAATTGCTCTATTTGAAAGTGGAGTTGCTCCTGTTTTTTTTACAGCAAAGACTCTAGCTGCAAAATCATGACCTTTTTTTGAGTTCTCATTAATGCCTTGCAAATCTTTCTCAATTTTCCATGTAATATTGATAAAAGGTGTTTTATTTAGGTCAATTTTAATCTCTTTTCCAAGGCCTGAAGCAGCATTATCAGCTACTGCTTTTAAATAATTACCATTCTCATTTGATCCAACATTATAAACTGTTTTGTTATCTGCTCCTCTCACCTTTCGAACATCGAGTTCTGAAAGCTCTTGCTCTGTAAATTTAAAAATATTTATATTTTCAGCGACTGCTGAGTTAAGAAAAATTAATGATGTAATAAAAATATAAAAAAATTTAAACATGATCTTCTTATAGATAAATTATTTATAAATTCAATATTCAGTCACAATTTCAACATTCTAAATGCAAAATTGATTGTTAAATGAATACTGTGAAAATAATATCTGTATTTATACTTTTAGTTTACTGGTCGTTTATGATATCAGCTCCTGTTGTATCTAAAGAGCTTAAAACAGGTGGATCAAGAGCTATTAACTCAAAAATAGACTTAATTTCTAAGGTAAAAGGATAATTTTTGGGGCAACACATGTGCCGTCATGGATTTGCTTAAAAGCATCACCACCACTTTTTAATTCTCTATATTCAATCCAATCAAGCGATCCAATATCTTTATTTGCTAAAATTTTTAACGTTTGCTCAAAATCTTTATTTGTGTAGCAATAAGTGCCTATTACTGTAACTTCTTGTAAAGTCATTTTTCTAAAATTAAAGGTTCCAGCAGGCTGAGTTAAACCTATGTGAATAATAGTTCCACCTGGTTTTACTACTTCGATTGCTTGTTGTCTTGAGATTTCTAGTCCAACAGTATCAAAAACTATATCAAAATTATTACTAGTTATTTCTTTGTCATTTGGAGCTACATATTTGGCATCTAAATATTTAGAACATTCTTTAAGTCTCAATTTATTTGGATCAGATAGAATTATATTCTTGTTACCTTTAATTTTGGATAATATTAGACCACATAACAAACCAATCGCTCCACCTCCTTGAATTAAAGTCTTACATTCAGATAAAGGTTTGCTTAATGCTTGCTCGCCCATTAATACTGCATGCAAAGAAACAGCGGTTGGCTCTGCTACTGGAGCCTCATTTTTATCAAGACCATTTGGAATTTCATAAATGTTTTGATCAGGTGTTGATACAAATTCTGCAAAAACACCTTGCCTTTCAATAGGTTTATTCATGCCCAAAATAATTCTTTTTGGACAAAGATGCTCTCTTCCACTTGTACAATATTCACATTTACCACAAGTGATTAAAGGATTTAAAACAACATCTTTTCCTTTGAATTTTCCATTCTGAACCTCTCCACTTACCTCATGTCCCAATATTAATGGAGGCACTCTTCTTTCATCATGTCCATGATAAGCATGCATATCCGAACCACAAATTCCTGAAGCATGTATCTTCAAAATACTTTCTCCTGAAACCTCAATTGGATTTGGTTCATCTCTATAAACTAATTCCTGGGTACCTGTATATACTAGAGCTTTCATATTACTTTTTTGCTAACAAGTAATATGTTATCCAAGCAACAAATGCACCTATTATCCAAGCGTAGGACTGTAAAAACATTAAATTAGTGTTCCAAATTGTAGAGGCTGAAAATATAAATCCAACAATTAAAGAATAAACACCTTTTATATGCCAACCACCTGAATAATAATAAGCGCTCTCTTTATCTGTGGAATATAAATCTTTATTACTTAATTCTTGATTTTTAATTAAATAATAGTCAGCTGCCATCACTCCAAACAAAGGACCAAAGAAAGCACCAAAAGTATCAACAAATGATAAAATTCCTATTTGGCTCAATATAGTCAGCCAGAAAATTGCAATCAACAAACCAAAAAAAGCAATTAAATAACTAACACTTTTTAAGCTTAATATTGAAGGAGCAAAATTTATTAGAGAGTATTGAGATGGAATAAAATTGGCAACTAAATTTGTAGAAGCTGAAGCAATTATAATAAAAAATAGAACGACTATTGTTATTTGTATATTGTCAAATTTTCCTACTATATCAGTTGGATTAGTAAAAATTCTGTCTATATCTGAAAATTTTTGATTAAGAAAAACATCAGAGCCTGTAACAATAAAAACAGATAAAAAAGAAAAAATAATTAAATTCAAAATTAAACTTAAGTTTCCTTTTTTTAATTCTTGCTCATTTTTTACATATCTAGAAAAATCACCAAAACTAATTATTAAAATCGAAAAATACGCAAATATTGTTCCAGCAACAGTCAATAAAGGTGCTAAATTATTAACATCTAAAAAATTATTGAAATTAAAAATATTTGAAAAAGCTTCGGTAGTTATTTTTACATCACTTAATAAAACAACAAAGAAAAAAATCAGCAAACCAGCATAGACTGTCATTGCTGAAAAATTAATTATTTTCTTATTGTACTGCATCCCAACAGTAAAAAATAAAGTCTGTAAAATAATTGTGATTATTATTGCAGACCAATCAATAATGTTCATGCCAAAATAATAAAAAATAAATATTTCTTGATGTAATAAAGAATTATCTATAGAAAAAATTAGAATTCTAATTAAATAAACTAATATTTTCGATAAAAAGTAAGTTTGAATTCCAAATAAAAAAATCCCAACTAAACTTCTGATTAATCCAAAAAATTTAGCACCATTAAATCCTAATGAAGATCTTAACAGCACTGCAAATGGTAAACCAAATTTTTGAGAAGGTTTTCCAATGATATTTGAAAACAAATAAACAAAAAAAGATCCTAATATGATTCCAAAAAAAACTACAAATACATTTAAACTATACATTAAGTAGAGTGAGGATATTAAAGAGAAACCAATTACACTTTGTACATTAACACCCCAAAAACAAAATAAATCTTTCCAATTCCAAGTTTTATAATTTGGATTAACTGTTACTAAGTCCCAATTAGAAAGAGAATATTTTACTTTTGGCTGATTCACTAAATTTATTTTAAACTAATAAATTCTACTGTCCATATAAGAGAGTTGGTAACCATAGGGCAATCTGAGGAAATATAATTATTAAAATTAAACCTATTACTTGTAGAACCATAAATTGCATCATTCCGTAATAAATATCTTTTAAATCCCACTCTGGAACTACACCTTTTAGAAAATATGCTGATAATGCTACGGGTGGAGATAGCCAGGCGGTCTGGAGATTGACAGCAACTAGAATTGCAAACCAAGTTAAATTGAAACCTAATGCTTCAACCAAAGGTAAAATTATTGGTACAATGATCATCACAATTGGAACCCACTCTAATGGCCAGCCTAACAAAAATATTGCTACCATTACAATTGCTAGAATGAAATATTTGTTCATCTCTAACCCTAATAAAAATTCTGTTAACAAAGTAGGTGTTCCTAATCTCGCAAAGACAGCACCAAAAAAGTTTGAAGCAGCAACTAAAACCATAATTAAAGCTGTAATTTCTAAAGTTTTAACAAGTGCTTCTTGAAGTTTTGATAAAGTTAATTTTTTATATGCCAATGAAAGTAATAATGCTCCCATTGCACCACAACCAGCTGCTTCTGTTGGAGTTGCAAAACCAAATAAAATACTTCCTAATGCAGCAAAAACTAGAGCTGCAGGAGGAACTAAACCTAAAAAGAACTCAATCCAAACCTCTTTCATGCTTGCAGATCTCATTTCTTCAGGAATTACAGGTCCTAACTTAGGATTAATCATACATCTAATCGTTGTGTAACCCGCGTATAAACCTGCTAAAAGAATTCCTGGAATAATAGCAGCAGCAAATAAGTCAATTACAGGTATCTCCATAATTGGACCCATTACAACAAGCATAATACTTGGTGGTATTAAAATTCCTAAAGTTCCTCCGGCAGTAATTGTACCTGCCGCAAGTCTTACATCATAGCCCGACCTATTCATTGACTTTGCAGCCATAATTCCAAGAATAGTAACTGATGCACCAACAATTCCCGTTGCTGCAGCAAAAATAACTGAAACAAATAAAACTGCATAATACAAAGAACCTCTTACTTTAGCTAACATCATTTGGAATGAAGAAAACAATCTTTCCATTAATCCTGCTTGTTCCATCATAATTCCCATAAAGACAAAGAGCGGGACAGCGGCGAGAGTTTGTTCGGTCATAACCATCGAGAACTGGAGGGTCATTAAATAAAAGACTAATTTTCCAAATCCTAAGTATCCAAAAACAAAGCCTAAGAATATCAAAGTAAATGAAATAGGAAATCCTACAAATATTGCAAAAAGCATTACACCAACTAAAATAAATCCTAAAATGGCTGGATCAATTAATTCTGCTATCATTTATCTTCTCCTGGCCATTTTCCTCTTGTTGCAGCCCAATAACTTTTAAATAATTCTGAAATCCCTTGAATAAGTAAAAACACTATTCCTATCAATAAACAGGTTTTAATTGGCCACATATATGGCATCCAAGTTGTATCCATTCCTCTTTCACCTCTTTGAATTGACTCACCTACATAACCAATCGTCATATAAAGAAACACTAGTAAGCCTGGAAAATAAAATAAAATATATAACCAAAAATCAATAGTACCTTGATTCTTAGTTTTAAAATTTCTGTATAAAAAATCTGCTCTAATGTGAACTCCTTTTGAAAGTGCATACCCAGCACCTAGCATAAAAAGTGCACCATATAAAAATCTACTTATATCGTAAGCCCAAATTGTTGGGGAATGAAATAATTTTCTAGCAAAAACCTCGTAAGTCATTGCAAGAATTAATGGCATTAATATCCAACAAACAACATTACCAACCCATTTGCTAAATTTATCGATATTTACAATTGAACTCGCCATCCATGACGGCATATCACTTGGCATTTTTCCAGAACCACCTCGCCTTTCGGCAATCATTTCATCTGAAATATCTAGTTTACCTGGTTCTTCTGCCATAAAATTTTATATAAAAAAATTAGAGCGGACTATTAAGTCCGCTCTAACGTAAAGATTATTTAATGATTACTTTAATGTTGCTGCGTGAGCCATTCCTAGCTTCGCATTAGACATTTGAGCACCACTCCAGAAAGGAACTGCGATATCAGCAAATTCTTTCATAGAGTCCCAAACTTCAGCAAAGAATGCATTTTTAGCTGCGTTTGTTTCCAAACTTTTCTTAGCAGCAGCCATGTATTCTGTGAAGTAATCAGAAGGAGTATCTTCTAATTTTACACCATGAACTTCTGTAAGCTCTTTTAAAGCTTTTCCGTTTTCATAGATTCTGTAACTTAGAGATTTCGCTAGAGATGCATTTGCTGCAACTTCTAGAGACTTCTTCTCATGAGCACTCATAGCTTCATATGTTTTTCCAGTAATATAAAAGTCAGCATTTACGACTACTTGGTGTAAACCTTGTAGGTAGTAGTGCTTTAATACTTTTTGGAAACCAAACGTTAAGTCTGGTTTTGGACAACACCATTCAGCAGCATCAATAGTTCCTGCTTCTAAAGCTGGTAGAATATCTCCACCACCCATAGCAACAGATGCTATACCGATGTCTTTATAAGTTTGTCCTGGAATTCCTGGAGGAGTTCTGAATTTATATTTTCTAAAATCAGCCATATCTTTAATTGGTTTTGGAAACCAACCTAAAGCTTCAGGTCCAACTGGTTGAATCATAAATCCTTTAATATCTCTTCCCATTTCTTTCCATAATCTGTCGTATAGCTCTTTTCCTCCACCATACTGAAACCATGATAAGAATGCGATGTTGTCAATACCAACACCACCACCTGCTACTGGCGAACCAAATAACATAGCGGCAGGGTGATCACCTGACCAATAGTGTGTCCAAGCAAATCCACAGTCGATAAGTCCTTTATCAACAGCATCTAAAGTTTCTTTTACACCAACAACTGCTCCTGCAGGCATAATTTCAAACTTAAGAGATCCACCTGTCAAAGTTGTAACAGTGTCAGTAAAGTCTTTTAACATTTTAACTTCATCAGCCTTAGTGTTAAGAACTGTCTGACATTTTAGTGTTTTCGCAGCATTAGCATTTGAAATAAATCCAAATACCATTGCAACTGCAAATAACATTGAAATGATTTTTTTCATTTGTTTCCCTCTCTTTATTTTTTAAAAATGAAACCTTGTCAAAGAATGAAATCTAAAACAAGTGCTATTATTGGATTATTTGAATTTTTTTGTGTACATAAATATTACAAATAAAAAAAATTTAATTTATAAGAGTTCTAATGTGGATAATTTTGATTTTATAATTCTTGGGGCAGGATCTGCAGGATGTGTGCTTGCTAACAGGTTGTCTGAAAATCCTTCAAATAAAGTACTTTTAATTGAGGCTGGAGGTAAGGATAATTATCCTTGGATACACATTCCTGTTGGTTATTTTAAAACAATGCATAACCCAAAGACTGATTGGTGCTACAAAACAGAGCCTGATGAGAGCATGAATAATATTTCCATTAGGTATCCTAGAGGAAAAACTTTAGGAGGTAGTTCTTCTATCAATGGTTTGCTTTACATAAGAGGTCAACACAGAGATTATGATATATGGAGACAATTAGGTAACAGAGGTTGGGGATGGGATGATGTTTTGCCTTATTTTATCAAAGCAGAAAATCAAGAAAGAGGAAAAAGTGAGTTCCATGGTGTTGGAGGTCCTTTGTCTGTTTCAGATCAAAGAATACATCTACCTCTTTTAGATGAATTTCAAAATGCTGCAGAAGAATTTGGTATTCCAAAAACAAAAGATTTTAATACTGGTGATAATCATGGCTGTGGTTATTTTCAAGTAACAGAAAAAGATGGATTTAGATGTAGTACAGCCGTTGGATATTTAAACCCAATCAAGAACAGAAAAAATTTAAAAATTTTAACTCATTCACATGTCAAAAAAATAAATTTTGAAAACAAAACTGCGAAAGAAATTGAGTATTGGGAAGGAAATGAATTAAAAAAAGTACAAGCAAATAAAGAAATTATAATTTCATCAGGGGCTATTGGCTCTCCTCAAATTTTACAAGTTTCTGGAATAGGAAATCCTGAAAAATTAAAAAATCTTGGGATTGATACGGTGCAAAATTTAAATGGAGTTGGAGAAAACTTACATGATCATTTAATGCTTAGACCAATTTATAAAATTAATGGATTAAAATCCTTAAACAAAAAAATAAATAGTTTATTTGGAAATTTAATGATTGGATTAGAATACATTTTTAAAAGAAGCGGCCCAATGACTATGGGTGCTAGTCAACTTTGTATGTTTGCTAAGAGCGATCCATCTTTAGAACTACCAGACTTACAATGGCATGTTCAACCTATGAGTATGGATACTTTGGGAGCAACAAAAAATCACGATTTTCATGCATTCACCCCTACTGTTTCAAATATCAGACCAACAAGTAGAGGGCATGTTAGCATTGTTGATAAAGACTCAAGGACTTATGCAAAAATAAAACAAAACTATCTATCAACTGATCACGATAGAATGATTGCAGCTAAAGGACTTAAATTAACTAGAAAAATTATAATGGAGTCGAAAACTTTCAAAAAATACACTCCAGAAGAATACAGACCTGGCATTCATTTAAATGACGATGAGGAATTAGTTAAAGAAGCCTCTAATTATGCTCAAACTATTTTTCACCCAGTTGGAACTTGTAAAATGGGTCAAGATGAAATGTCTGTAGTAGATGAAAAACTTAAGGTTAGAGGTGTTAATAACTTAAGAGTAATAGATGCATCAATAATGCCAAACATCACCTCAGGTAATACAAATGCACCAACAATAATGATTGCAGAAAAAGGTGCAGATATGATACTAGAGCGATAATGTTTGCAGAATTTTTTACACCTGAGCAAATAGCAATATTAACTCAAATAATTTTTATTGATTTAGTTTTAGCTGGAGACAATGCAATAATAATTGGAATGGTTGCATCCAAGTTTCCAGTCGAGCAGAGAAAAAAAGTTATATTCTGGGGAATTGGTGGTGCTGTAATTTTAAGAATTATACTAACTTTGCTTACAGCTTATCTGCTGCAAATCACTGGTTTAAGATTAATTGGGGGATTGTTATTACTTTATATTGTTTACAAACTTTACGTAGATGTAATCAAAGGTTCAGAAACAGAGGAGAATGTTAAAGTAGATAATTCTAGTTTTTTAAAAGCTATTTGGACAGTTCTACTAGCAGATTTTACAATGAGTTTAGATAATGTTTTAGGTGTTGCTGGTGCAGCAGGCGATCATTATGGACTACTTGTATTTGGATTAGTGTTATCAATCGTTTTAATGGCAACTGCTGCAACATTAATATCTGGATGGATTAAAAAATATAAATGGATCGCTTGGGTTGGATTATTAGCAACATTAATAGTAGCTGTAGAGTTGATTTACACAGATATTAAAATAATATTCTTTTAATGTATCTTCAAAAAATAAA
>CACDQB010000008.1 GCA_902554795.1 uncultured Pelagibacteraceae bacterium
TCAATTTAAAAAACATTTAGATGAATATCACTCCACAGGATCAAGTGTTCATGATGAAGATGGTCATTACTTTACAGTAAATCAGAATTTTAGAGATAAAATCAAGAGTTTATATGAACAAGAATAATTTAATACTTTACATAGGTATATTAATTTTTGGACTAGCGGCTCCTTATATATTCCCTGCATTTAAAGTGCAATTATCAATTCTATGTATATTGATTGTCCTTGCAATCACCTGGAATATTCAAGGAGGTGAAATGGGCTATAACACATTTGGAAATATTTTATTTTATGGATTGGGAATGTACTTGTGTGCCTCGGTCCAGGTTGGAATGTTTTTTCCATTAGCTGAATGGACTGAAAGTGGTGGTGAAAAAACTTTTGTTCATACACCAGCTCAATTTTTTCAAGGAATGGCAGCTGGACTTGTAGTTGCTGCAATTGTACCAACAATAGTTGCTGGTTTAATTGGATATGCAATTTTAGGTTTAAGGGGTCATTACTTTGCTATCTGTACTCTTGGATTAGGTGTAGCAGCTGGAGAAATTTCTGGAGGAATTGAAATCATTGGTGCGGGACAAGGTTTTACTACTCCACCTTTTCCTAATGTAGGAAGTTTAGAGGCGAGAGGTGAATTCTTTTATTTTTTAAGTTTCTTAGTTTTGGTACTAACATTCATTGCAGTCAAAGCAATTTATACCACTAGATTTAAATTAATCTTAAATGCAATTAGAGATAATGAAGATAAAGCAGAAGCCATGGGAATAGAGACCATGAAATATAAAATAATTGGTTGGATGATATCTGCCTTCTTCTGTGGTTTAGCCGGAGGAATTATGGGTGGCTTAGTTGGATACATAGACTCCACTGATGTAGCATTTGATGGAAGAGAAATGGGTGTGTTTATGGTTTTAATGGCAATATTAGGTGGTAAAGGAACTTTATGGGGACCAGTTATTGGCGCAACAGTATTTCATATATTTAAAGAAGGTTTTTGGACTTTTTTCTTGGGATGGCAGTATGTAGCTCTTGGAGTTTTAATTGTAGTAATTGTTATTTATTTCCCAGAAGGAATTATGGGATGGTTAAGAGAAAAATATCCTGAGAGATTTGGTGAAGTTGTAGATGAAGCAGACCGAAAGGCGCAGGTAGAGATAAAATGAGTATTCTTGAAGTAAATAATGTCAGCAAATCTTTTGGGGGAGTAAAAGCTAATGTTGATATTTCAATGAATGTTGAAAAAGGTAAGATAGTTGGATTAATTGGTCCAAATGGTTCTGGAAAAACAACATTATTCAATTCAATTGTTGGAACTTATCCAATCGACCAAGGCTCAATTAAGTTTAATGGAAAAGAAGTTTCTGAATTGCCAGTTCCGGTTATTGCAAAATTAGGTTTATTAAGAACGTTTCAACAGACAAGAATTTACGGAAAATTAAATTGCATAGACAACATGCTTATCAGTCACAAAGGAAGTGATGAAAGTATGTTTAAATTATTTTCAAAAATACCACAGGAATTAACAGAAAAAGCAGAAAATTTATTGAATTTTGTTGGATTATATCAAAAGAGAAAACTTAGAGCAGGAGATTTATCTTTTGGTCAGCAAAAACTACTAGAGCTTGCTATGGCTCTAATGAATGAGCCGGAAATGCTTTTGTTAGATGAGCCAACCGCAGGAATTAATCCAACCTTAATTAATGGAATTATAGATAGATTAATTAAAGTGAACCAAGATTTTGGAATTACTCTTTTAGTCATAGAACACAACATGAGAGTAATAATGCAATTAGCGGAAAATATTTTTTGTCTAGCTCATGGTAAGATGTTGGCAAACGGGTCGCCAGATGAAATTAAAAACGATAAGCGAGTTGTCGACGCATATTTAGGAGCGCAATAATGTCAAATCAATATGAAGTTTTAGGTAAAGCGCCAACACCGGAAGATTTAAAAAAACTATCTCCAGATGAAATACATTTAACAATTAAAAATTTAAATGCTGGATATGGAAAAATGGAAATTCTGCATAATTTTGACTTGTTTGTAAATAAGGCTCAATCATTATGTTTGATTGGACCGAATGGAGCAGGTAAATCTACAATACTCCATTCGATATATGGGTTTACAAATATTTTTTCAGGTCAAATAGAAATAGATGGTAAAGAAATTACAAATCTAACACCAGCTGAAAAATTAAAGTCAGTTGGAATTGCATATATTTTACAAGACAACTCTGTCTTTCCAGATATGACGGTAGAGGAAAATTTACTGATGGGTGGCTACATAAAAGATAAAACAGAGGAATCTTTTGAAGAAGCAGAGAGAATATTAGAAAAATATGAAAGGCTTAGAAACAGAAGAAGCCAACCCGCAAAAGTATTATCTGGTGGAGAAAGAAGATTATTGGAAATATCAAGAGCTTTAGTGATGAAACCGTCTGTATTACTTGTTGACGAACCTTCAATTGGTTTGGAACCAAGATATATTGATATGGTTTTTGAAATTTTAGGAGATCTTCAACAAAATGAAAAAAAAACAATCATTCTAGTTGAGCAAAATGCCAAAAAAGGATTGGAGTTTGCAGATATAGGATACGTTTTAGTATCTGGGCAAACTGCAATAGCAGGTAAAGGAGACGATTTACTTCAAAACCCTGATGTTGGTAGACTGTTCCTAGGTGGATAATGATTAATAAAAATTTTTTCTTCAAAGGATATAGATCTATATTTACTCACGACAGTCCTGCAATTGCTCTCACTTGTTGTTTTATAGCTATTGGAGCTCTATTTAAAAATTTAGGTTTTAATATTCAGGAAAGTATTTTTTCAACTGTTTTAACTTATGCTTTACCGGGCTCACTAGTAATGGCTGAGTCCATGTTAATTGGAGCATCTCTGTTAAATATTTTTTTGGCGGTTTGGTTTGTTAACGCAAGACTTTACCCTATGGCTGTATCCTTATTCCCGTTGATGATGCACAAAAGTCAACCTAAATGGAAGTATTACTTTTCTTGTCATTTCATTGCTGTTTCCGCTTGGCTAATCATGAAAAGTAATTATAAAAAAATTCCAAAAGAATACAGAATTGATTATTGGATTGGTATTGGAAGTGCAACTGTAAGTGTATCGGTTATTGGAACATTTATAGGTTTCTCTTTTTCAGAGTATTTGAATAAAGATATGATGATGGGATTAGCAATTCTTAATCCGGTTTATTTTTTATGCATGATGGTTGGGGCATCTAAGACTATACCGGTAGCTCTATCAGTTTTGCTTGGAACTATATTGGGACCAATTATTTATTTATTCTCACCAGAGTGGTCAATTTTGTTAGCAGGTGTAATTGGTGGAACCATAGCTTATCTAGTAGGAGAGCACAGTGTCAGCTAATATCGTTTACGCAATCCTTGTTACGTCCCTAGCAACATTTTTGTCTAGATTTTTGGGAGCTCTTACATCTGAAGGTATAAAAGAAACCTCTAAACTTTTTAAGTGGTTTAATTGTTTAGCTTATGCAACATTAGCAGCACTAATAGCTAGAACTATAATTTTTCCAGCTGGTGTTTTGGTAGATGCTAGTTATTCAAGTAGATTTCTTGTTGTGCTGTTATCTTTAGTTGTTTTTTTTATTTCAAAGAAAAACTTTGTTTATCCTACAATTTTCTCAGCTATTTGTATGGCAATACTTAATAATTATATCTGATTAGATTGATTTATAAAATAAGGTAAAATAAAATTTAGAATGCAAAAAATTACAGGCATAGACATTCAAAAACACGATAAATCAAATAGGATTATAAAAATTAGTTTAGATAATGATATTATAGATAAATTAATTTTCCCATTTAATAAATTTGATTTAACAGCGTTGGAGTTAAAACCATTTACAAGATTTACTTTAGCAAAAAGTTTAGATGATTTAACAGATAATAAATTAAGCAAATTAATGAACTCAATTATTAGAGATAGATCTACAGGTTGCTTTATTATTGGACCAAAAAATATAACTGCAAAAATTAATGATACATTTTTAGTTAAGTTATCAACTGCAATAGCTCATTTAATTGGTGTACCAAATCATGATGCAATGGCAGGAAAATACTATGCTCGTTTTCATGTAAAACATGAAGATACTAGCGACTCTTACTTAAGAAAAGCTTATAGAAATATGGATCTTCATACAGATGGGACATATGTTAAAGATGTAACAGATTGGTTAATCATGACAAAAATTGATGAGCAAAATGTTAAAGGTGGAGAAACAGCTATGCTACACCTTGATGACTGGGAGCATTGTGATGATTTATATAATGATCCAGTAGGGAGACAAAATTTTGTTTGGGGGTCACCAAAAAGTAAAAATATTGATTACAAGGTAGAGCACCCAGTCTTTTCGCCTGATAAAGAGGGAAGACCAACAATATCCTACATAGATCAATTTCCAGAACCACAAAATATGGACCAAGGAAATTTTTTACAAAGATTATCTGATGGATTAGAGGAAAGTAAAAATAAAATAATTACAAAGTTACCCGTTGGATTCTCTGTGATTGCAAATAATTATTTCTGGCTTCATGGAAGAAAACCCTTCAAAGAAAACAAGGAATTAAGCAGAGAATTACTAAGAATTAGAGGTTCTTTTTTTGTTAATTAATTCAATATAATCAATATAAAGTATCCAAAATTATGAATTTAGGTTTTATTGGTACGGGAAAAATTGCAGCTTCAGTGATTACTGGAATATGTAAATCAAAAATTTCTTATAAGAAAATAATTATTTCACCAAGAAATAAAAAAATAGCTCATGGGCTAAAAAGAAAGTATAAAAAAATAGTTATTGCTAAGGACAATCAGCAAATTGTAGATCATTCTAATTGGGTATTTTTATCTGTTACACCTACTGTCGGTGAAAAAATTATTAAAGATTTAAAATTTAAATCGACCCAAACCGTTGTTAGTTTTATTTCGACAATTACTTTATCTCAATTAAAGAAAGCAATTAAAGTAAGAGCAAAAATTGTGAGAGCAATACCTCTGCCTCCGATTTCGTTAAAGAAAGGTCCTGTACCTATTTGTCCCCCTAATTCAAAAGTGAAAGCGTTTTTCAATAACTTGGGCACAACTGTAGAAATTAAGAATGAAAAATCGTCTATAAATTTTTGGTCAACCTCTGGCATGATGGCGCCTTTTTATGAGATGTTGAGAGTAATGACTGATTGGTTGGTAAAAAGAGGGGTAAAAAGAAATAATGCTCAAAAATATATTACTTCTTTATTTTTAGCTTTATCTGAAGATGCTGTAGTAAATTCAAAAGAAAATTTAAAGAATTTAGTAAAAGAGTCTCAAACGCCAAAAGGTTTAAATGAACAAGGTGTTAAAGAATTAACTAAAGCTGGATTTTATAAATCTCTAGAAAAAACTTTAAACAGTATTCACAAAAGACTAAATAAATAAATCAAATGTCTGAAAATATTTTAGAGATTAATAATTTAAGTAAATATTTTGGTGGATTAGCTGCAGTTTCAGATTGTTCAATAAAAGTTAAAAGAGGAACTATCACTGGTATCATTGGGCCAAATGGATCTGGTAAAACCACTTTATTCAATTTAATTGCTGGAAATTTAAAATCCTCTGGTGGTAATGTTGTTTTTGATGATGAAAATATTACTGATGTTCCATCTTATGAATTATTTTCTAAAGGGTTGTTAAGAACATTTCAAATTGCACATGAGTTTTCAAATTTATCTGTTTTAGAAAATTTAATGATGGTTCCAGGAAATCAATCTGGAGAAAAAATAATGACAGCATTATTTAAACCAGGTTTAGTTGCCCAAGAAGAGGCTGTGGTTAAAGAGAAAGCGAAAGAAGTTGTTGAATTTTTAAATTTAGGACATTTATCAAATGAGCTTGCTGGAAACCTTTCAGGTGGACAAAAGAAATTACTAGAACTTGGAAGAACCATGATGGTTGATGCAAAATTAGTATTATTAGATGAAGTAGGGGCTGGAGTTAACAGAACTTTGTTAAAAGATCTTGGAACTGCAATAGAAAAGTTAAATAAAGAAAAAGGTTATACTTTTTGTATGATTGAACATGATATGGATTTTATTGGAAGATTATGTGATCCAGTGATTGTAATGGCTGAGGGGTCAGTATTATTTGAAGGAAGTGTTGAAGAAGCAAAAAAAGATGAGAAAGTTATCGAAAGCTATCTTGGAAGAGGATCAAAATTAAAGGATACAAATTAATGGCATATTTTGAAGGAATAGAAATGACAGGTGGTTATGGTAATGGTCCTGACATTATTAGTTCGTGTTCAGTAAATGTTAATAAAGGTGAAATAGTTTCTATTTTAGGTCCTAATGGAGCTGGTAAATCAACTGCCATGAAAGCAATGTTGGGCTTGCTGAATTTAAAATCTGGATCAGTAAAGATTGATGGTAAGGATATTTCAAAATTATCTCCTCAAGATCGAGTTAAACAAGGTATTTCTTTTGTCCCTCAGACTAAAAATGTTTTTGCAGGTATGACTGTTGAAGAAAATTTAGAAATGGGGGCATTTCTTGTTGAGGATGAAATCAAAAATATAATCGAGGAAATTTACGAATTGTTCCCAATTTTAAGAGAGAAAAGAAATCAGATGGTTGGTGAACTTTCTGGAGGTCAAAGACAACAAGTGGCTCTAGGTAGAGCTTTAATGATTAAGCCTACTGTTTTAATGTTAGATGAGCCAACTGCCGGTGTATCACCAATTGTGATGGACGAATTATTTGATCATATTGTAAAAGTAAAAAGAACAAACGTTGCTATCTTAATGGTAGAACAAAATGCAAAACAAGCATTAAGCATTTCAGATAGGGGCTACGTTCTGGTTACTGGAGAAAATCGTTATTCAGGAACTGGAAAAGAATTATTAGACGATCCAAGAGTAAGAAGCTCTTTTTTAGGAGGGTAATATGGATTTTGTAAATGCAATAATTCTTTTATTAAATTATATTTTTATTCCTGCATTAACTTATGGTTCTCAATTAGCCCTTGGTGCAATATTTGTAACACTTATCTATGGAATTTTAAGATTTGCTAATTTTGCAACTGGTGACATGATGTCTTTTGGAACCATGGCTACGATCTTATTCACATGGTATTTTCAATCTTTAGGAGTCTCTTTAGGTGTTTTACCCACTGCTCTGTTAGCTATCCCATTTGGAATTATTTTCATGATTCTTTACATGCTTTTAATAGATAAATTTGTCTTCAAATATTATAGACATCAGAAAAGTCCTCCAGTTCAGTTTGCAATGGTAAGTATTGGTGTAATGTTTGTAACTCAAGCAGTGGTAAGAATTATAATTGGACCTGGCGATAGAAGATTTTTTGATGGAGAAAAATTTATTATTAAAGCACGTGAATTTAAGGAGATGACAGGTTTAAATGAAGGTCTTGCATTGAAATCAACTCAAGTCTTAACAATATTTGTTACAATAGTTTTAGTATCTTTATTGTTTTGGTTTTTAAATAGAACCAAAACTGGAAAAAGTATGAAAGCTTATTCTGATAATGAAGATCTTGCTTTGTTGTCAGGTATTGATCCAAAAAAAATAGTTTTAGTTACCTGGGTTATTGCTGGAATTTTAGCCACAATAGGTGGTGCTTTATATGGTTTAGATAAAAGTTTTAAACCATTTACTTATTTTAATAATATGCTTCCTATTTTTGCTGCAGCAATTGTTGGAGGAATTGGAAATCCATTTGGAGCTTTTTTAGGTGGATATGTAATTGCTTTTTCAGAAATTTTATTAACTTATGCCTATAAGAAATTTTTTATGTATGTTTTACCAGAAAGTATGGAGCCAAATAGTTTAGTTCAGTTACTGTCTACAGATTACAAATTCGCAGTCTCCTTCTCTATATTGGTAATAGTTTTAATTTATCGACCTTCGGGAATATTTAAGGGGAAAGTATTGTGAGAAAAAACCTAAATGTAATTGCAGCTTACAGTATCATGATGGTGCTCATTCTGATGGTTGGGATATTTCAGTCTTGGAACATAGCATTATCAATATTTAATCTTTGTTTGATTTCTGCAGTTATGACAATGGGTGCAAATATTCAATGGGGATATGCTGGCTTAATTAATTTTGGAATTATGGGTTACACAGCTTTAGGTGGTTTAGCTGCAGTATTGATATCTGTCGATCCTGTTCAAGAAGCATGGAGGGCAGGAGGTTTCGATATTTTAATGTCATTATGGCTCATAGTAGTAATGGTATTAGTTATAAGGTTTATTTTAAAAAGATTTAAAAAATCAAAAATCAGAACATACAGCATAGTCGCAATAATAATTTCTGGTATTTTGCTTATTAGATTTTCTGCAGAGCCAGGCATAGAAGCAATTGAAGCAGTAGATCCAGCTAAAACTGGTTTCTTAGGAGGATTTGGATTACCAATTATATTTTCTTGGATAGTTGGAGCTCTTTTTGCGGGGGGTTTAGCTTTTATAGTTGGAAAAGTTGCGCTTGGTCTTAGAGCAGATTATTTAGCAATTGCCACTCTACTTATTTCTGAAATTGTTATTGCAATTATTAAACATGAAGATTGGCTCACAAGAGGGGTCAAAAATGTTATTGGATTAAAAAGACCTGCACCTTATGAAGTAGATCTTCAAACTACTGATTGGTTTATTAAATTAGTTGAAAAGTTTAATTCAGGAAAATTAAGTGTAATTGAGAATTTAGCTGATAGACAAGCTGCTTTAAACCAACTTGTTATTGAAGGTTCATCAGTATTTGTAAAACTGTGTTATTCAGGATTATTCTTAGTAGTAGTAATTATTCTTTTAATTTTAACTCAAAAAGCTCTTTATTCTCCATGGGGAAGAATGATGAGGGCAATTAGAGATAATGAGGAAGCTGCAAATGCAATGGGTAAAAATGTTGTTAAGCAACATTTATTAATTTTTATTTTAGGTTCAGCTATAGTTGGAATTGCTGGTGCAATGTTGGTTACACAAGATGGTCTATTTACCCCAGGAAGTTATAGACCTATGAGATATACGTTCTTAATTTGGGTAATGGTAATTGTTGGAGGAAGTGGAAATAACTTTGGAGCAATTTTAGGAGGATTTGTTGTCTGGTTCTTATGGATTGAAGCTGCACCAATATCATTATTCTTAATAAACTTTTTTACTGCAGGAATTCCTGAAACAAATGCACTTAAAGCTCACTTAATAGAAAGTGTTCCTTATTTCAGATTTTTACTGATGGGATTAGGGTTGTTGTTTATAATGAGGTATCGACCTAAAGGTATACTTCCTGAAAAAATAGAAATAAAGTAAACATAATGAAATATATTATATTAGGTGCTGCTGCTGCTTGGGCTTTGTATATGGCTGACAAGTATTTATTCTTTTAATGAATAAAAATCTTTCGTTACTTATATTAAGCCAGATTTTCGCTTTTACAGCTGCACCGGTCACCGTTTTTTTAAGTGGTATAATTGGTTCAAAATTTAGTCCAATAAAATCTTTAGCAACTCTTCCAATGGCTTTGTCAGTTGTTGGAATTGCGTTATTTGCTTTTTTTGCTGCAAAGTTAATGAGTATAATTGGACGAAAATTAGGGTTTATTTTTGCATCAATAGGTACATGCTTTGCATCTCTTTTAACTGCATACTCTATAATTATAGAAAGTTTTGTCTTATATAATTTAGGATGCTTTTTAATTGGTGGAGGAATAGCTTTCAGCCATCAGTATCGTTTTGCAGCAGTCGAGATTGTGGATAAGGATTATGCACCAAAAGCAATTTCTATCATTTTATTAGCAGGAATAGGTTCGGCGTTTATTGGTCCAAACATTGCAAACATTTCGAAAGGATTTATTTCAGATCATATGTATGCAGGTTCTTATCTTGCACTTGCCATTTTATCTATCTCATCAACAATATTTTTAATTTTTTATCAGGAACCAAAAACGATATCTAGCAATCAATATAAAACTGGAAGAAGTTTTTTTGAGCTTATCTCTCAACCTAGATTTCTACAGGCGCTCGTAGCTTCAGCTTTTGCCTATGCTGTAATGACTTTTTTAATGACAGCAACTCCTATAAGTATGCATCTGATGGAGAAAATAAGTTTAAGCAAGACTGGATTTGTTATTCAGCTTCATATAGCAGCCATGTTTTTACCTTCACTAGTTACAGGAAATTTAATTAAAAGGTTTGGTCATAGTAAAATAATGTATGTGGGAGTTTTATTGTTTTTAGTCACAATTATTACCAGTTTATTTGAACAGAATTATATTAACTATATGGTTGCACTTATTTTCCTGGGGCTAGGGTGGAATTTTTTATTCATTTCAGGAACAAGCTTACTTGTTTTGTGTTACAGAGAAGAAGAAAAATTTAGAGCTCAAGGGTATAACGATTTAATTGTTTATTCTATACAAGCATTAGCCAGTTTGTCTGCTGGAGTATTTCTTAGCTTAACTAGCTGGAAAACTATGAATTTAATATGTTTAATTTTTCTAATTATAATTGCTCTTTCTACCATTAGAGCTGATTTAAAAAAAAACCCCAGTAATTAAATTACTGGGGTTTTTTGAATTAAGATAAAAAATTATCTTTGTTTTTTAGTTTTGAATTTTCCGCCTTTAACTTCTTGCTCTAAGAAAGAACCCTCAGCTTCACCAACACTAGTAAAAGTTACTCCAGTAGCACCTTCGTAATTTATCTTTTTACCTTTTGCTAGTAAGTCTAAACCTTTCTTAAGTTCACCTGGATAAATTTTAGTACCAGGAGCGTTAGCAACATCCATTACATTTTTCGCAATAGATGCTCTGTCAGCAGAATTACCTGCTTGCATTGCAAGAACGATTAAAGCAGCTGCATCGTAAGATTCACCTGTGTAAGGGCCAGAAGCTTCTACACCTCCAGCTTTTGCAACTTCAGCAAATATACCTGCACCTTTACCAGTAGAACCCGGTAATGATCCAAATGATTTGCTTAAATCTTTTCCGAACGCATCAACTAAAGATTGACCAATCATACCATCTGATAAAATAAATCTATCAAACGCACCAGAGTCTAAAGAAGCTTGAATAATTCCTTTTCCTCCTTGGTCAAGATAACCAATAACTGCTACAGCATCACCACCAGCAGAAGCAAGAGTTGCTACTTCAGATGAGTAATCTGCTTTTCCATCTTCGTGAGCAGTTACAGTTGTAACTTTAATGCCATGAGCTTCAACTGCTGCTTTGTAAACATCAGCTAAACCTTTACCATAGTCATTGTTAGTATAAGTGATTGCAACACTTTTCACTTTTCTATCTTTAGTTATGTCAGCTAAAATTTGACCACCTCTAGCATCAGATGGAGCAGTTCTAAAGAAATATCCATTGTCATCTAGAGTTGTTAAACCTGGAGAAGTAGCTGAAGGTGAAATCATTACTACACCATTTGGTACAGCAACATTAGTTGCGATAGCACCAGTTACACCTGAACAGTCTGCTCCCATAATTGCAGCTACACCACCTGAAATTAACCCTTCAGCTGCAGCTGTTGCTGCTGCTGAGTCAACACAAGTTGAGTCTGCTCTTACTGGCTCAATTTTTTTTCCACCTAATAGTGAACCTGAATCAGAAGCTTCTTTAAATGCAAGCTCTGCAGATGCAGCCATAGCTGGAGTTAGAGATTCAATAGGACCAGTGAATCCTAAGATGATCCCCATTTTAATCGAATGTCCGTCTGCCATTACATTTGAACTAAAACTTGATACAAACATAAATACAGCGATAAATAGTTTTCTCATTATCTTCCTCTTTATTGTTAACAATTTATAAAAATCCAATTTAAGTATGAATACAATCAATATTCAATGACAAAATTATCCTATTTTAGATGGTTAAATTGGTACAGATTATCTTATTGAGAAGGGGTCTAGCGAGGGTTCGTCTGATGTGTAGAACCAAGTTGTTTTTACTCTTGTGTAGTCTTTAATTGAGTCAATTCCTGCTTCTTTTCCATATCCACTATCCTTGATACCCCCAAATGGAGCTGAAGGTGAAATTAATCTATAAGTATTTACAAATGTTATTCCTGCTCGGATAGCATTAGATACCCTCATGCCTCTTGCAAGATCACTAGTATAAACACCTGAAGAAAGACCATATTGATTGTCGTTCATTAATTCTATTACCTCTTTTTCAGTATCAAATTTCATCACTGATAATACAGGACCGAAAAGTTCATTCTCAGCAGCCGGTAAATTATGATTTTCACACTCAATAATTGTTGGAGGAAAATAATAACCTTCATTTGAAAAAGGATGTCTTTTACCACCACATTTAATTTTTCCACCTTGTTCAACAGTTAATTTAATATTTTTTTCTATTACTTCTAATTGTTTGAAGTTACTTAGTGGACCCATTTCAGTATCAGAGTCCATAGGAGTACCTATTTTAATTTTTTCTGCTCTTGATGCTAACTTGTCTAAAAATTCGTTATAAATTCCTTTTTGTAAGTATAACCTTGAACCTGCTATACAACTTTGACCACTTGCTCCAAATATTCCAGCAGTTATTCCATTAATTGCATTTTCTTGTTTGGCATCATCAAAAACAGCAACAGGACTTTTTCCACCTAATTCTAAACTTACTTCAGATAAATTTTCTGCAGAGTTTCTAATTATATGCCTTGCAGTTTCAGGACCTCCTGTAAAAGCTACTTTCTCAACTAAATTGTGAGTAGTTAAAGCTTTACCACATGGATCTCCAAACCCAGAAACTACATTTACAACACCTTTTGGTATTCCAGTTTCTTCAACTAACTTTGCAAATTCAAACATAGTTGCTGGTGCTAGTTCAGAACATTTAATTACTACTGTATTACCCATAGCTAAAGCAGGAGCAACTTTTGTTGCAGTTAAAAACATTTGAGAATTCCAAGGAATGATAGCTGCAATAACACCTATTGGAATTCTTGTTGTGATCGCTTGAATATTTGGTTTATCTATTGGAAGAACTGTTCCTTCAACTTTGTCAGCTAAACCTGCATAGTAATCATAATATTCTGCAATGTATTTTGCTTGTTGATAAGTTTCTCTGTACAGTTTTCCTGTATCAATTGTTTCAATCTTTCCTAATAATTCAGAATTTTCTCTAAGTTTATTTCCGATTGCTCTTAAATATTTTGCTCTATCTCTTGCAATCATCTTTGGCCATTCACCTTCAAAAGCTTTTTGTGCAGCTTTTACAGCTCTATCTACATCATTTGCGCTAGCTTCAGGAACTGTAGCCCAAGGCTTATTATTTTCTGGATTTAAAGTTTCAAAAGTTTTTTTTGTATCAGAGTCTACCCACTGACCATCTATAAACATTTGATATTTTTTTAATTCAGGCATTATTTATATGTTTCATTATTGCATTATTTACTTCGTCTGCATATTCAATAGTGCATAGATGTTTTCCATTTTTGATTTCAACATAGGTTGAATTTTCTATATCTTTATTTAAATTTTTAGACATATCAGGTGTAGATCCTGGGTCATCCGATCCTGTTATTATTAAAGTATTTGTTTTTATATTTTTTATATTTTCAAGATTGTCCTGATAGTTTGCAAACACCTCATAAGATTTAATAAAATTTTCTTGATCAATTCCTTTCTTGTTAAGAATTTTCATAAACTCATCATATAACTCAGGATTTTGTTCAAGGTATTTATCTGAAAACCATCTCTTCATTGCCATTTGAGATATTGGCATATTTTTTTTTGCCAAATTCACTCTATCAATTACATTTTGTCTTTCTTCTGCTGTCCTTTGATATGTAGTGGATATTAGAGTTAAAGAATTTAAATAATTTTCATATTTTGAAGCAAATTCAATTGCAATCAAAGATCCGATAGAAAAACCAATTAAATTAAATTTCTCTATCTTTAGGTTTTTTACTAAATTTGATAATTGATCAATAAAATTTTCCATTGATAAATTTGGCTTTTTAAAAGGTGTTTTTCCATGTCCCAAAAGATCATAAGTTATAAAGGAATTGTTCTTAAAAAATTCAATTTGTGGTTTCCACATTTGTTGATTTAAACCAACACCATGAATAAAAATTATTGGTAAAGAATTTTTATTATTAAAATAATAATGATTTTGATCGTTATCAAAATTGTAAGACATCAATTAGTTATCGATGCCCATCTCTTTCATATCCTGATATCTATCACCCGTTCTCGCATGAGCTCGTCCAGTTGGAGCGCCTCCAATTGCAACAACTATTTCATCTTCATTAGGTGCGTCATGAATTGTAAATTCATGCGTTAGATAAAAAGGTCTTAATCCAGCATCAGTTTTATGCATCATTGGAATTGAAATTTTTGCTCCCGCAGGTCCTCTAGTGTTAGTAAAACTTAAATAAGAAGTTCCACCAACGGCATCTCTAAATTTATTTCCAAATCTTAAAGTATGAATAAATGCAGATGCATGTTCTATTTCACCATTCAATCCAACCATAGCAGCTTTCCCATAAGCTAAAATTTTTTCACCTGATCCAATTTCTTTTGTTAACTCTGGCACCAAAAGATCTCCTAATTGAGGCGCAAGATCTAATATTTCTGGTTTTAAATCTTCTACAAAACCTTTTCCGGTCCAAGGATTTTCTATAACAGCTGCAACCGAAACTAACAGAACAGGCTCTTTTGCTTTTTTTCCACCTTCAATAAAAGTTTTATCTACAAATTTTACAAATTTTCTAAGTTTTAAGTCCATTTACTAGCTAGCTCTTTGAATGTTTGTATCTATTGGTTTTATATTCGGAATAACTTCTTCAGTAAATAATTTGATGCTTCTCATGCAGTCTTCATGTTTAATTCCTGGAAAGTTAGACCAGACTTGCAAATTTTGAAGATTTAATTCTTGCTGAAGTTCTTTTATTTTTTCTATTACAAACTCAGGTGTTCCAAATAAAAGATTTCTTTTATGAAGAAATTCATAATTTAATAAATCTAGTTTATTTTTTGTCTCTGGTAATTTTTCATCTGGGTCCATATGATTTCCTAAACCTCTCCAATGACAAACCCATCTCATATAATTTACGATATGTTCTCCAGCCATTTTTTCAGCCTCTTCCATAGTTTCCGCGACAAACATATCTCTAACCAAACTAATACCTTCACCCAGTGGTACATCTCTATTTTCAGCTTTAGATTTTGCCTCTTTATAAATTTCAAATCTTTTTTTCAAAGCTTTTACAGTTGGTATCCACATAATTGTATTAAGTCCATTTTCTGCCGCCCACTGAATTGATCTTTCTCCATCAACCACTTGGGAAATTGGTGGAAAGGGTTTTTGATAAGGTTTTGGTAATACAGATATTTGTTTTAATTCATTTGTTTTTAAATCTACAACATTTTCTCTAGGGGGACTCATATCGTGCTGCCAAATAAAATTTGGTGAGGGATAAGTATAGAATTCACCTTGATGAGAAAAGAAGTCCTCAGACCATGCTTTTTTCATTATGTCTAATGTTTCAGAAAATAATCTAAAATTTTTTGCTTGGTCTTTTAAGTCAGCCTCTTTATTCATATTAATAGCTTCTCTTCCATAAACTCCTCTTCCAATACCAACTTCAACTCTTCCTTTTGACATTTGGTCAAGGGTTGCAATATCTTCCGCAAGTCTTATGGGATTGTGAAATGTAATTACGTTGCAAGCTTGTCCTAAACGAATATTTTTAGTTCTTGCAGCAGCATCAGTGCACATCATTAGTGGATTGGTACACGACTCCATTCCTTCATGATTAAAATGATGTTCGGTATACCATATAGAATTCCAATTATTTTGATCACAATATTCAGTGATCTCTCTAGCTTCATCTAAAAGTTGGGTATAAGATTTTTTATCCCAATTAGTAGTGTTACAAAAATATCCAAAGTTCATAAAGCCTCCTTTAAAAATTAATTTAAAGACGACCGATCCCACTTTCGTAAATTTTTGAATTTAACGACGAGTTATGTATCGCTTTATAGTTAAACCTTATTATTACTAACGTTGATATTCAATAAATTTCTTTAAGGATTTGTTAAGAAATTTCTCATAAATTGGACCATTATTTTTGAATTTGCTTCCATTTAAAAATGATTGGTTCATTTTGAAATCATAGGAAGGTTCAAAGAAAAAAGGAACAGAGAGTCTCTTACTTTTATTCCACAAAACTCTATGATTAGTTGCTTTAAATTTTCCTTTGCTTAGAAACTCCAAAGCTCTACCAGTGTTTACTACTAAAGCTTTTTTGTTAAATGGCACATCATACCATTTTTTATTTTTTCTATTTTGTACCTGCAATCCACCTTTTCTATCTTGATAGAGAACTGTGAATACACCACTATCAACATGTGTTTCGCATCCAAGAGCAACCCCATCCTGTTTAGATACTTCTACCGGTTTTGTTTGATTAGGATAATAATTAAATCTTAATGTACTTAATGTTTTTAATCTTGAAAAAGCTGCACTAGAAATATCAGGATTTTTTTTATTAAGTTTTATTACACTTTTAAATAAAGTTTCACTTAATCTATAAATATTGTCAAAATATTTATTTAAAATATTAATTGAGTTTTTATTAAAACATAAACTCAGATTAAGATGCTCTATGTACTGATTATTTATATTTGAAGAATATTTTTTAGTTACCTTTAAATCACCTATATCTAATCCTTCTTTTCCGTTCACATCATTAGGGAAATATCCTCTGTATAAATTTTTATTTTTTTTATTCCATTTTTTAGGTGATAATTTTCTTTTATTACTGTCTGGTAAATTAAAAAATTTATTTCCAACTTCACAAGTTTTTTTAATTTCTTTAAGATTAATCCCATGACCAGTAATTTGAAAAAAACCTACATTGACACAAGCTTTTTCAATTTCTTTAATTGTTTTAAATGCATTCTGAGTTTCAAAATTATTTTTAATTAGTGATGATATATTGATTGTAGGTATATAGCTTTTACTCATCTTCTAACCGGAGTTTCAGTTGCAATATATTGATCTCTAACTCGCTCTCTCATATAAATATATATTCCAGCTGCTATTATGCACGCAACTCCAATGAATGTTCTAGCCGAAGGTATTTCGTTAAATAGAAAATAACCAGGGATCATCGACATTATAATTAAAGAATATTCGAACAATGAAACAACAGATGGTGAAGCAACTATATACGCTGAAAAAATACATACAAAAGCAATTGATGCAGCAAAACCAAAAAATAAAATAAACTTCCAAGTATAATCAAAGTTTGAAAACCATTCTCTAAATATAAATTGAGTAGTGGGGTCAAAATTAGGATTATTAAGTTGACCATTGCCCATAAATACGAAGATAATCCCACATAGTATTAGCGCTATCAGGTAGAAATAAAAAAGTTGAGTATTAACGTCATCTTTATCAGACGTATATTTTGTTATTGTCATTGAAGCTGCATAAAAAAATGCGCACAAAACTGGTAGTAGACTTTTATATTCAAAATCATCAAAGTTTGGATTTAGAACAATAAACACACCTATAAAACCAAACACAATTGCAGACCATCTTCTTATACCAATAAATTCTTTCAAAAAAAATTTTGCAAAAATTGAGACGAAAAATGGACATGAGAAAAATAAAGCATTTGCTGTAGCTAAAGGCATATAGGTTAAAGAAATAAAGAATGCAGAAAAGGCTAAAAAATGAAGAATTACTCTAACAAACGTTAAAAAAGGATAATAGGTTTTTAAAGAAACTTTTTGACCTCTAAATTTGATGTAACAAAACAGTAAAATTGCAGCAACAAAATATCTTCCAAAGAAGATTTCATAAAGTGCTGCTTTTTCAAAAATAAATTTAATTAAAGAGTCTTGCATTGCAAACAAAGTCATTGCTGCAATTATTAAAAGAATTCCTTTTGAGTTATTATCAGTGCTCATTATGCACCTATATCAAAAAAAAAATCTCTCGAAAATTTAATTATTTCTTCAATTTAGAGGTGAATAGAAGACCTTCGTTTGAAAATTTTGACTTATTTTGTTCAATAAAGTCTCTCATTAATTTTACTTTTTCTTCCTCAAATTCTGTGACTTTCCTTTTACTTAAATCTATATACAGCGATATCCATTCCATAGAAGCTGAAATTTTATTAGTTTTTTGAGAAATCATTTCCATCTTTAAGTGAAGTCTTTTTTTGTCGTGGTCAAAATAGGTTAGATTAATATTTACTTTTTCACCTTCTTTAACTTCGTTTAAGTATTTAGTATTTGTCTCAACAACCATGGTACTTCTATTAAGATCTTTTGCTGCAGTTCCTCCCATTTTAAATTTTTCAAGTGCAACTTCCCATGCTTGATCAAAAACAAGAACATAATAAGCCATATTCATATGATTGTTGTAATCAACCCATTCTTGTTTTACTTCGAAAGTTTTTAATAACACTTTATGATCTTGTTAATGAAGACTGTAATTCTTGATTTGAAATGTACCCCTTTACATTTCCACTTTTATCAACCACTTCACAATTTGAATCAGAACAAACGATTTTTGGTAAAAAATCTTCAATAAATTCATCTTCATTTACTTTTATTAAGTTAGATTTATCTATGTCATTAGCCTGATCAGCAGTTTTCATAATAATTTTTGCCTTGATAACTTTTGCTCTATTCACATCTTTTACAAAAGCTTTTACATAATCATCAGCAGGGTTCATAATAATTTCCTCGGGAGTTCCTACTTGAACTAATTTTCCAGAGTTTAGTATCCCGATATGATCACCTAATCTTAATGATTCATCTAGATCGTGAGTAATAAATACAATTGTTTTTTTTAGTTCTGCTTGAAGATCAATTAATTGTTTCTGCATATCACTTCTAATCAGAGGATCTAGAGCGCTGAAAGCTTCATCCATTAACATAATATCTGTATCAGTAGCTAACGCTCTTGCTAGACCAACACGTTGCTGCATTCCTCCTGATAATTGAGCAGGGTATTGATTTTCAAAACCAGTTAGACCAACTGCATCGATTTTTTCCATTGAGATTTTATTTCTTTCATCTTCACCTTTTCCTTGCATCTCAAGCCCGTAACCAACATTTTGAATCACTGTTTTATGTGGGAATAAACCAAATCTTTGAAATACCATGCTCATTTTATGTCTTCTGAATTCAATAAGCTTATCTTTATCAAGCGACATTACATTCGTGCCCTCAACTAAAATTTCACCATCAGTTGGATCGATTAGTCTATTTAAATGTCTTATTAGTGTTGATTTCCCTGATCCTGATAAACCCATACAAACAAAGGTTTCTCCTTCTTCAATTTTAAGCGAAACATTATCTAATCCAACGGTATGACCTGTTTGCTCTAAAATTTCATCTTTAGTTGCACCATTTTTTACCATTGGCAGTACAGAGGATGGGTTGTTTCCAAAAATTTTGTATACGTTGTTGATCTCAATTTTTGACATGATGTAATGTTCTAACAGTTACAATCATCATATGTAAAACAAATATTATACAACTTACAATTGTTTTAAGAAATAACGGTTGTATTTATTTGCTTTTACTTATTTTTTAAATAAGAATTTTATTTATGGCGCAAACAGATAAAGATGTGCGACTAGAGTTGTCTGCTCTCTATAGAATTTTACATATGTACGGCATGACTGATCTTGCAAATCAATGTGCAGGCGCAAGATCTGCTGAAGATAAAAATTGTTCTTTTGTTCACCCATACGGAATGTTTTATGAAGAAATTACCGCTTCATCTTTAGTTAAAATTGATCAAAACGGAAAAAAATTAGACTCAGATGGACCTTGGTTAAATGATGGATGCATTAACCTTGCTCAATGGATTTTTAATAAAAGAGACGATGTAAATTTTTATGTTCATGGACATGCCAACGATGTGATGGCAGTTGGTGGCACTAAAGAGGGTTTAATGTATCTCTCACAGGCTGCAGTTTATTTAAATCATCTTGTTGGATATATTGATTATGAATTTGTTGAGGATAAAGAATTTGGAAGCAAATTTGAAAACCTAATTAGCAAACACGACATTTTGATTACTAGAAATCATGGATATTACACTGTAGGAAAAACTGCAGCAGAAGCATTTTTCAGAGCTTATTATCTGGAGCAAGCATGTTCAGTTCAGGTAAAAAATCTTGCTATGGGCTTAAACAAACATGAAATAGATAAACAGAAAGCTGCATATTTCTGGGAAAACATGAGTGACTCTGATGATTATAATTATGATGGAAAAACGGAGTGGGCTGCTTTATTAAGAAAACTAGAGAGAGAACATTCAAATTATAAAAATTAATGGAACAAAATTTTACAATTAAAAATATAACTAAAAATTCTACAAATTTAGAAGTTGACTGGAGCGATGGAAAAAAAAGTAAATTTAATTATTTATGGCTAAGAGACAATTGTCCAACTGCACACGATAAAGACTCACGTCATAGAATGTTTAATATTTTAAACGTATCAAACAATATTAATCCAAAGAAATTTGCGGTAAATAATGAAGGTAAGCTTGAAATTGAATGGAGTGAAGGTGACCACATAAGTTATTACGACCAAAATTGGTTAAGGGAAAACTGCTATACAATAAAAAATAATTTAAAATATAAATCTCCTTATCAACTTTGGGATAACTCTTTACAAAATGACTTGAAGTCAATCGAGATTGAGCATGATGAAATTATGAGTTCAGATGCAGGACTTATCAGATGGTTAGAGCTTTTACATCATACTGGAATTGCTATAGTAAAAAATGCTCCAACTGAAAATAACTCTGGCTTTAAAATTTTAAATAGAATTAGCCATACCAGAGAAACTTTTTTTAAAACACCATTTGAAGTAATTAACATTCCTAAACCAAATAATTCTGCTTACACAGCGCATGCCTTAAGAAATCATATGGATTTACCATGGTTTGAAACACCACCTGGATATCAATTTCTTCATTGTTTAGTAAATTCTGCAACTGGAGGAGACTCGTCCGCCGTAGACGGCTTTGCAGTAGCAGATTATTTGAGAAAAAATGAGAAAGAAATATTTGATACGCTAGTAAACGTTCACTTAAAATTTAGAGACATGGATTATACACAAGAGTCTGTAAGAAGTTATTACGCACCCGCGATATCTCTAACAAAAGATAACGATTACCATGATATAAGGTTTAGTGTAGCAACTATGGATGCTTTAGACTGTCATCCTGATTTGATGGATAAAGTTTACAAAGCTCATCACCGATTTGGAAATTTACTTCATGACGATCAATTCCAGATTAAATTTAGATTAGGACCAGGTGATATTTTTTCTTTTAACAATAGACGATTATTACACGGTAGAACTGAATATGATCCAAACTCAGGACATAGGCATTTACAAGGTTATTACATGGATCGAGATGAAATTATTGGAAGACTAAGATATTTAAAAAATTCTGTTAACTCCAACCAGTAACATTCTTTACTTCAAGATATTCCTCAAGGCCCCAAACACCTCCTTCTCTCCCATTACCTGATTGTCTATAACCACCAAATGGAGTTCCGGCATCTGCTCCATTTCCATTTATGTAAACACATCCAGATCTTAATTTTTTAGCAACTCTGTGTGCTTTTTCCCTGTCTTCAGTTTGCAAATAATTTCCAAGACCATAAGAAGTATCATTTACAATATTGACTGCCTCATCTTCGGTCTCAAATGGAATTATAGATAATACAGGTCCAAAAATTTCTTCTTTAGCAATTCTCATTTCATTAGTTACATCTGTAAATATAGTTGGTTTGATGAAGTACCCTTTGTTTAAACCGTTTGGTAACTCAGGTCCACCTGCTGCAAGAGTTGCGCCTTCAGAAATTCCACTTTCAATAAGATTTATAATTTTATCATATTGAATTTTAGAAATTACGGGTCCTATATGATCTCCTTTTTTTGAAGCTTGATCTACTTTAATTTTGTTTGCTTCATCTACTGCTTCTTTAACAGCTCTTTCATAAATTGATTTCTCAACCAGCATTCTTGTTGGTGCATCACAAGATTGACCAGAATTGCTCATTACATTTCGAATACCATCTCTTACTGCATCTTTATAACTGTCAGCAAAAACAATATTTCCACCTTTACCTCCTAATTCAAGACACACTCTTTTGATTGTTTCTGCAGCATTTTTTGAAATTAATCTTCCTGCTCGTGTTGAACCTGTGAAAGAAACCATATCAATATCAGGGTGGCTTGAAATGTGGGTTCCCACTCCTGCACCGTCTCCATTTACCAAATTAAATACACCTTTTGGAAAACCTGCTTCATCAATCATTTCTGCAAATAGCATTCCAGAAATAGGAGCAATTTCTGATGGTTTTAAAATCATTGTACATCCAGTTGCAAATGCAGGAACGACTTTTAAAGCAATTTGATTAATAGGCCAATTCCATGGTGTGATTAATCCACAAACTCCAATTGGCTCATAATAGATATGATTATTTGATTTATTATCAAAGTGTTCATCAAATTTAAAATTTTTTAATCTTAAAATGAAATCATCTAAATGATCTTTCCCTGAAGCTGTTTGAACATCTGTTGCCCAATCCATTGGTGCACCCATTTCAAGAGAAATAGCCTCAGCCATTTCATTAAATCTTTTTTTATAAACTGATGATAATTTTTCAAGCAAACTGAGCCTTTCTTCCTTGCTAGTTTCTTTCCAAGTCTCAAAGGCATTTTTTGCTGATTTAACAGCTAAATCTGTATCCTCTTTTGAACCTAAAGAAATAACAGCAAACGGGTCTTCATTGCATGGATTAATTACGTCAAAATCTTTTTTTTTAATTGGATCAACCCACTGACCATTTATGTAAAATTTTCTTTTATCTAACATTTTTTATCTTAACACATTAATTAAATTTCATATCCTTTTTCCTCAGGTTCATTATCAACCAACTCGTCAGGAAAACCATTAGCTCTAAAATTAATATTATTTAAATCCTCCATCCTTTTCACAATCATTGATGACCAAGCTCTGGAACCATATTTTTTTTGACCATCTTTAAAAATTTCAACTATTTGTGGAGAAATTTCTAAAGGGGCATTTAGTTTTTTTGCAAGATTATCAAATAGACTTGTGTCTTTTAAAACTAAATCCATTGTAAAATTTATATTGTAAGATCCGTTTAATATCACCTGACTTTCAGTTTCATGCACAAATGAATTACCAGATGAAATAGCAATCC
>CACDQB010000009.1 GCA_902554795.1 uncultured Pelagibacteraceae bacterium
ATTGCTCCACAAATTATTCCGAATGGAATTACTGAAAGCATGTGGGGAGAAATATCCAACATCCCTCGAGTAAATAATTGTTTTTTAGTAAGCATTTGCTTGTTTTATTAAAAACAAACTATGTGATCAATATTAATCGGTCTTTTAATTCCAAACTTTTCGTCAGCTTCATGTTGATGTTCGTGATGGGAATGAACAAAAACTGGAATTAACAAATCGCTATTGGTTTTTAAAGTGTAAATAAAGTTTGTTCCTCTAAATTTTCGATCTACTACTTCTAGCTTTAGATTGCTTTTATCATCGTGCTCAAGGTCCTCAGGTTGTAATAATAATTGCACATTTGAACCTTTTGGATAATGCTTAATAAAATTACCTTTAATTGTTCCAAGATCATCATTTTCTAATGAGTTTTCTCCTGTTACTTTTGCTGGAATTAAAATTCCACGATTTAAAAAATAGAAATGAAGAATTTTTACATTATCATTTAATTGGCACTGGTTGCACAATGTGGGTCTGTTGGCAAATAGCAACCTTATCAGGTATTGTTTTAGGATCATTTGTTCCAGAGGAACTTGGGTTAAAATTTGCAATTCCTTTGACATTTATAGCAATTGTTGTTCAGGATTTAAAAAAATTAGACCATGTAATTGTAATGATTACTTGCGGTTTGAGCTCACTATTATTCTTTGATGCTCCATTTAAATCTTACATAATTATTTCACCGATAATTGCTTTATTTGTAGCTGCACTATTGTTGAGGTTAAAAAAATGACCCTTGCATCAATTATTTTTGCTGGGATATTAACTTACTTTACCAGAATGACTATGATCGCTTTAATAAGTAGAGATATGTTGGGAGATAAAATTAAAGCAGTATTGGAATACGTTCCTTCTGCAGTATTCCCAGCAATAATATTTCCAGGAATATTTATAAATGATTTTGGAACTTTTATAGAAATAAATGATCCTAAAATTTTTGGAGCATTAGTTGCTGTAATTGTAGGTTATTTTTCAAAAAATATTATTGCAACAATATCAGCTGGCTTAATCTCTTATTGGTTTTTAATATTTGTTGTCTTTAATTAACACCTAACTTAATGTTTCTACTTACATTGATATCTATTAATTGTGGTTTTGCTAAATTAAGATTTGACATAAGCTCAACATATTCATCAACATTTTTAACCTGCAATCTTGGATTAAATTTTTTTTCATTACCAATTGTACTAGATTCTTTGCCGTTATAATCATGACCAGGATACAAAATGGTTTCCTCAGGTAATTTTAACAATCTATTAAAGATTGAATTATAAGCATCTTTTGAACTACCATTTTGAAAATCAGTTCGACCAGTGCCATTAATTAAAAGAGTATCCCCTGAAAATAAATAGTTATCCATTAAGAAACTATAACTGTCAGAAGTATGACCAGGTGTATACATCGCTTTGATTTCTATTTGATCAATTTTTATTATTTCATCATCTTTTACTTTAATTTCTACAGCATCAGCAGGGGTGTGTTCCCCCATTAGCGTAGAGCAATTTGTTGCTTGCTTAAGTTTACTTGCACCAGTTACATGGTCAGCATGAATATGGGTATCAATTACCTTAACTAGTTTTAAATCTAATTCGTTTAGTAACTTAATGTAGCTTTCAACATTCTCAATTACTGGATCAATTATGACTGCCTCGCGACCTTTTGCCGATGCAATTAAATAAGTATAAGTTGATGATTTATTATCGAAAACTTGTCTAAAAATCATTTATCATTAATATCAAATTATAATGAATACCTCTACATTTCATTGGTCTTGTAGACATACCTGGAAAAGAAGCGCAAAAAATACAGCTTGGTGTGTACTTGGTTGTGCCATTGGAGATTTTGGAACAATATTATTTTTTCAATTAACTCAAATTCCTTTTCCAGTTTTAGGAATAATGATTTTAGCAATCATTAACGGATTGATCACAAGTATTATTTTAGAAACAATAATTTTAATGACACAAAATTTTAATTTTGTTAACGCATTCAAAACAGCTTGTGGCATGAGTTTAATTTCAATGATTAGTATGGAAATTATGATGAATTTAACTGACTATGTGTTAACTGGAGGTGCAATTTTAACGTGGTGGGTGGTGCCAATAATGCTGATTGTAGGTTTTCTAACTCCTTGGCCTTATAATTATTGGAGATTAAAAAAATTTGGAATTGCTTGTCATTAAGATTAAAGAATTTTTTTTAATAAATTGTCCCCAAAAAATAGTTTGTGAATAATAACAGCAGTTATATGAAGCACTATTAAACCGATAAGTGTATAATTTGAAAGAATATGAATTTCATAAAACTGATCTGCTAAATCAAAATTTTCATTAATTTGAATTTCTCTAAACAATATTGTTAATGTCTCCCCGTTAAATAATTTTTTTAAAATTCCTGAAATTGTTATTGCTAAAATAGCAATATATAAAAGCACATGATTCATCTTTGCGAGAAATCTTTGTCCTTTAAAAATACTTGGATCTAATTTCGGAGTTGGATTAAGTATATTATTTATTAACCTTATTATTATTATATAAAAAACAGTTAAACCTAACGTAACGTGAATATCTTCAATAGTTATTCTTTGATCACCAAAATCTAAATCCACTAGATAGAACCCTAAAGGTATTTGTATAAAAAGAATAATTGCGCTGAGCCAATGTAACACCTTTGAAATAATGCCATACTCCGTTATGGTGTTTGTTACATGCATATTTTATTTAATCACATAAAAAAATATATTAAAATAATTTTATTATCAATTTTAAGCATATTTTTCGTCTCATCTAGTAATGCCGAATTAACAGTTGAGGAGATTGTTAAAAGTAGACAAGCATTATTTAGTAAAAACTATAGTACAGCAAAAAGAGTGCAAGCTTTTTCATCTAAAGGAGATTTTGAAAAAGCAAAAAAACTAATGATTGAAATGAGTGAAAATTATAAAGTTTTGATAGAGCTATTTCCCGAAAGCACTGAAGATGAATTTGACACTGAAGCTTTACCAACTGTTTGGGAAGAAAAAGACGCTTTTAATGCATTAATGACAAAAGCATCTGAGGATATGATAAAACTCACATCTGTTATTGAAGATGCCGATGATATAAGAGGAACCCTGAAAAAATTTATGTGGAGTAATTGTAAGGCTTGTCACAGCAGGTACAGAGAAGAACATTAGTTATTAATTAAGAATGATACCTCAAAAAGTTAAAGATCATATTGAAGAATATATTAGCCAGGAAGTTTATGTTCAGGTAGCTATAATTAAGGGCAAAGAAAAGGTTTCAACAGAAACAGCTATTGATAAATATTTTAACACAAATCATTTTAGAGATTTTTCAGAAGGTAAACCTTATTTTCATTTTATTGATGGGTTAAGAGATAAATGCCTTGGAAAACTTAAAAATTCTCCCATGAGAGAGAAGGAAACTGAGGACGAGACCATAAAATTATTACAACAAAAATTAAATGATTTAAGCGATGATGAGCTTGAGGACACTTATTGGGAAATAGAAACAGGAGAATTTTTTTCAGGAGAGCAAATAATAGAATTAGAAAAAAATTGCAGTGAATTAATTAAAGAGCTTAATTTTTCAAATAAAGATAAAAAAGAAGTTCAAAAAACTATCATGAGTTTTTGTGAAAACTACGAAAAGTTGTGTCAAAAAAAATACCCGGAAGCTCCACTTCCACTAGAAATATTAAAATCTGTAAATTAGTTTTTAAAGGGTTCGCTCTTTAAGTGTATACCTAAAGAGCTCCCTTGTATCGCCTCTTTGGCATTATAATTCCGAGAGGAATTTATTTTTCTTTATATTTTTTAAATATGAACTGTTCAGCTAAGTATCAGGTGGTGAAAGTATTAACATAAACCTCCTTCTATAAAAAAGGTAATTATAAATTATACAATTTCAATTAATTTATTTTAATTTTGAGCAAATATATTTATTGAATACAACCTAGTGCTTTAGTAGATTCCCGCTAACTTAAGTTACTTCCAAAATTATTTTTTATTTATTAATTCACTAATAAAATTTTCACCGTAACCGTCATCAACAGCTTTTTGAAAATAATTTTTATTTACTTCAGCAACTTTTTCAGCTTCAGGAAAATCTTTTAACAAGTCTTGAATATAGGTTAAATCTTTTACAGAATTACTTGCTGTAAATTTAAATCCAGTAAAATCACCTTTTAAAAGATTGTCAAAAACTCTATTCAGTGCTGCAGAATTTCCAGAGCCAAGTTTTGCAACATCAAATACTTTTTTTAAATCTAAACCCATTTCTGTAGCACTTTTAGCCAAATGATTAACTAATGCAGCATTTCCAAGGGATAAAAAATTATTTAAAAGCTTAGATTTTGCTCCCATTCCAACAGGTCCAAAATGAAAATATTCTTTACAGAAAAAATTAAAGTATGGTTCAGCAATTTTAAAATTTTCATCTGACGCTCCAACAATTCCTCCCAATACACCTTCCTCTGCTTGAACAGGTCCTCCCATTACAGGACATTCAACATAATTAATATTTTTTGCTTTGAATATTTCCTCAGTTTCGATCGAGCCAGTTTTGTTGTGAGTAGTGATATCAACAATTAAAGTTTTACTATCTAAAATTTCAGATATTTTTTCAGAAATTAATTTTGCTATAGGAGTGTTGGTAACACACATAAACATCGCATCTAAATTTTTATTAGAAAAGTCTTCAAAAGATTTTACTTCTTCAGCTCCATCGCTGATAATTTTCTCAATTGGTTTTCTATTTTTATTAGCAATGATAAAAAGCTTATTTTTATGTTTTAAAATATTTTTAGCTATTCCATAGCCCATATACCCAACACCAATAAAACCAATATTTTTCATTTAAACCTCACTATTTAACTTTTCTTTTTACCCTCTGTTCTTATGAACATTATACCAAAAACAATAATTCCTATTACACCAATAATTTTATTATAATCAAACGGTACACCAAAAATTAAGAAATTAATAATTGTAGACCAAACTAATTGTGAGTATTGAAAATTAGTTACAAATGACAAATTAGAAAGTTGTATTGCGTATATAATTAAAGAATGACTTACAAAACCTGCCACACCAAGAATTACTAAATAAAGCCAAAAGATATTTTTCTCTAATGGCACCCAATTAAAAAATATAAAAATACTAAAAATTATTGCACCTAAAATTGAAGTATAAAATATAGCAGCAAATGGATCGTTATCGCCTGATACAACTTTGGTAAAAAATTGATAAAGAGCCCAGCAAATTGGAGGAACAATAGGGAATATTAAATCTAAACTAAATATCCTCATACTTGGACCTAGTGAATAAACAATCGAACTAAAGCTCAATAGCATTAAAAGTATACCTTTTGTACTTAAGATGTCTTTTAGAAAGTATGCTGAAAGTAGTGAAACGATTAAAGGAGCTGTAAAGAAAACAACATAAATATCTACCAAGTCAAATTTCTGTAAAGAATAAAACATAAAAGAGGTGGCGGTAACCATTAATATCGATCTAATTATTTGGACTTTAAAATTTTTTTTTAAATTTACTTTTGGCTTAAAAATTAAAAAAAATATAATTAAAGATACCAAGTGAAAAAAAAATCTTCCCCAAATTGCCTGAGTAACTGGCATTACCGTTCCAAGATATTTTGCTGTAGAGTCCATACAAACAAACATAAAAAAACCACCAGCGGCTAATAAAATTACGTTAATTAAGGATGTTTGTTGAGGCACAGGAAAAATAAATTACATTACAACGCCAACTTGCCAAGGATTAAACTCCTCGTCACCGTAGCCGTTGATTTCACTTTTTGATTTATTCCCTGAAGCAGTATTTATAACTAATTCAAATATTTTTTGACCAACTTCTTCAACTTTTTCTTTTCCTTCAGCAATTGTGCCACAATTAATATCCATATCTTCAGACATTCTTTCAAACATCGCTGAGTTTGTTGAAAGTTTTAAACTTGGAACTGGTTTGCAACCAAAGCAAGATCCACGTCCTGTTGTAAAACAAATTACATTAGCACCTGATGCCACTTGACCAGTTACAGATACAGGATCATAACCAGGAGAGTCCATAAAATTAAAACCTTTATTTTTTAAAGGTTCCGCATAGTGCAAAACATCTTGAAGGATAGAGTTTCCTCCTTTTGCAACAGCACCTAAGGATTTCTCTAGTATAGTTGTTAGACCACCTTTTTTATTTCCTGGTGCAGGGTTGTTGTCCATCGAACTGTTATTGATTGAAGTATAATGTTTCCACCATTCAATTCTTTTGATAAGTTTATCAGCAGTTTCTTGTGAGCTTGCTCTATTAATTAACAAATGTTCAGCTCCATAAATTTCTGGAGTTTCAGATAAAATTGAGCTTCCACCCCTTTTAACCAATAGATCTGCTGCAACTCCTAGTGCAGGATTCGCAGTTATTCCTGAATATCCATCTGAACCACCACATTGAAGAGCTAAAGTTAGATGACTTACTGGTTGTGAAGTTCTTTGAACATTATTAGCTTCTGAAAGTAAATTTTTAATTTGAGATAACACTTTCTCCACTATTTTTTTTGTTCCGCCCTCATCTTGGATTGTTAGAAAATGAATACGGTTATGTTTTTTTAAAGATTCATCAAATAAACTAACTTGTGCACATTCGCATCCTAAACCTATAACAAAAACGTGAGAAAAATTAGGATGGTTTTTAAATCCATCTATAGTTCTTTGGAAAATTTGCATTCCTTCACTTTCAGTATTCATTCCACATCCTGTTGAGTGAGTAATTGGAACTATGCCGTCGATGTTTGGGTAATCTTTTAGAATGTCAGAATATTTAATTCTCTCAACTATCATTTTAGTGACAGTAGCTGAGCAATTTACAGTACTTACAATTCCAATGTAATTCCTGGTAGCAACCTGTCCATTATCTCTTAAAATTCCATTAAAGAAGGTGTCTGCTTTTTCATCAATAACATGTTTTTTATCTGTAACTTTGAAATCTCTTTTAAATTCTCTAAATTCTAAATTATGAGAATGAACATGTTGTCCTGGTTTAATATCATCTAAAGCAAATCCAATAATTTGATCATATTTTATGATTGGATCACCTTTTTTAATAGTTTTTAAACAAACTTTGTGTCCAAAAGGGATTGGATCAATAGTGCTGATCTCATGACCTTCAATTTTAGTTTTTTCAGGAATAATAAATTGGCTAACGCCCACATTGTCATTCTTGTTTAAAACTATTAGATTATTCATAAATTTATTATATAACCAATAACTTAAACAAACCATTATTTAAATTATGCCTAAAAAAAGAAAAAAGAGTTTCCGAAGTCAACAGTGGTTCAATAATCCAAAAAACCCCGACATGACGGCCTTATATCTAGAAAGGTATTTAAATTATGGTCTTACAAGAAAAGAATTACAATCTGGTAATCCAATTATAGGAATTGCGCAATCTGGCAGTGATCTATCTCCATGCAATAGACATTTCATGTCTTTGAGTAAAAGAATAAAAGATGGAATTAGAAGAGCAGGTGGCATACCAATGGAATTTCCTACTCACCCAATTCAAGAAACTGGAAAAAGACCAACAGCAATGTTGGATAGAAATCTTTCTTACTTGTCACTAGTTGAAGTTTTGTATGGATACCCAATTGATGGAGTTATCTTAACAACAGGATGTGATAAAACTACTCCGGCAGCTTTAATGGCAGCTGCTACAGTAAACATTCCTGCAATAGTTTTATCAGGTGGTCCAATGTTAGATGGAGTTTACAAAGGAAAATTAGCTGGATCAGGAATGGTTGTTTGGGAAGCGAGAAAAATGTTAGCTAAAGGAGAAATTAAATACGAAGAATTTATGGATATGGTTGCATCTTCTGCACCGAGTGCTGGACATTGTAATACAATGGGAACAGCTTCTTCTATGAACTCTGTTGCTGAAGCATTAGGCATGTCTTTACCAGGGGGCGCTGTTATTCCAGCTCCTTATAGAGAAAGAGAACAAATTTCTTACGAAACAGGAAAAAGAATCGTTGGAATGGTTCATGAAGACTTAACCCCGTCAAAAATTATGACACGTAAAGCTTTTGAAAATGCAGTCGTTGTTGCAAGTGCTATTGGTGGATCTAGTAATTGTACTGCTCATCTAAGTGCTATTGCAAAACATATGGGAATTAAATTTGATCTTTCTGATTGGCAAAAACTTGGGCACAACATTCCTTTATTAGTAAATTGCCAACCTGCAGGAGAATACTTAATGGAAAGTTTTCACAGAGCTGGAGCAATACCTGCTGTAATGAAGGAGTTAATTAAAAACAAAAAAATTCACACAAACATAAAGACAGTTACAGGAAAAACTGTAGGAGAAAATTTAAGAATGAAAGTTGATGTAGATAACAAAGTAATTAAAACATTTAAGAATGCGTTGACTGAAAAAGCTGGTTTTTTAGTAATGAAAAGCAACTTTTTTTCATCTGCTATTATGAAAACATCTGTAATTAGTAAAGAATTTAGAGATCAATATTTATCAAACCCTAAACACCTAAATGTTTTTGAATGTAAAGCTATAGTTTTTGATGGCCCTGAGGATTATCACAAAAGACTTAATGATAAGAAGTTAAAAATAGATGAAAACTCTCTATTAATTATTAGAGGCTGTGGACCTGTTGGTTATCCTGGATCAGCAGAAGTAGTTAACATGCAACCACCAGACAGATTATTGAAAAAAGGAATAAGACATTTACCAACTTTGGGTGATGGAAGACAAAGTGGAACATCAGAGAGTCCATCAATATTACATGTTTCGCCAGAGTCTGCAGTAGGTGGAGATCTAGGAATTGTTAAAACTTACGATAAAATCAAAATAGACTTAAACAAAAGAAGAGTTGATTTATTAATTTCTCAAGCAGAATTTAAAAAACGAAGAAAAAATAAAAAAGTATTTAAACCAAATAATCAAACTCCTTGGCAGGAAATATTTAGAAATACTGTTGGTCAATTGGATGATGGTGCATGTATTAATTCTCGAGGCAAATATTTAGACGTATCACATACAAAAGGTTTACCTAGAGATTCTCACTAATATGAAGCCAAAAATATTAGTTTCTAGAAAAATATCAGATTTAGCAGAGGAAAAACTTCAAAAAGATTTTGAAGTAACTCTGAATCCAAAAGATGAACCTATTCCAGAAAGTGAATTAATTAAAATTGTTAATGATTATGATGGAATGATATCAACAGGTTTTGACAAAATTGGAGAAAATTTTTTTAATAATTTAAATGGTAAATTAAAAATTATAGCTCAGGTTGGTGTCGGCTATGATAATATTTCAATTAAATCTGCTGAAGAAAAAAAAATTAAAGTAACAAATACTCCAAATGTATTAAATGAAGCAGTAGCTGAAACTACAATCCTTTTAATTTTAGCTGCATCTAGAAGAATTGGTGAAGCTTACAATCTAGTGAGAACCGATAACTGGAAAAATCAAAAACCCGATCTAACTAAATTTATGATTGGAAATTCTGTTACAGGCAAAACCTTAGGTATCATTGGAATGGGTCGTATTGGAAGAATGGCTGCAAAATCTGCTAAGGCATTTGGTATGAAGATTATTTATTATAATAGAAACAAACTTTCTGATGATCTGGAAGATGGTGCAAAGTATTTTTCTGACATTAAAACTATGCTACCAGAGTGTGACTTTGTTAGTATACATACACCTGCAACTGCTGAAACTAAACATATTCTTAATTCTTCAACAATAAGCTTGTTACCAAAACATGCAGTAGTTATAAATACATCAAGAGGATCAACCATTGATGATGATGCCTTGATAGACGCATTAGAAAACAAAAAAATTTATGCAGCAGGTTTAGATGTTTTCAACAACGAACCAAATTTAGATAAAAGATACTTAAAATTAGATAACTGTTTTGTTTTACCGCACATTGGGAGTGCAACACATGAAACCAGACTAGCTATGAGCATGATGGCTGTCGATAATATCTATTGTTTTTTCAATAAAAAAACACTTATTTCAGAAGTAGTTTAGAACAACTATAAGTTGTCTGTTCAATGAATATATATAATTTCTATATATAAAAGTTAAACGAAATTATTGATCTCAAAATTCATTTGTGATTAACTTTCTAAAAAACATAAACGAGAGGAAGATAATGTTTAAACTTATATCTAAAACTATAGCAACTGTAGCTATTGTTTCAGTTGCTTTATTTGGCTCTGCAAATGCAAAGACTTTAAAGATTGAAACACACTTTACAGCTAGTTCACCAAATGGTGAAGTTGCTGCTCAATTCGCTAAAAACGTAGAGAAGTTTTCTGGCGGAAGCTTAAAAGTAGAAATGTTCTACTCATCATCAGTAACAGGTAAATCTGCTGAGGTGTTTAACTCTGCACAAACTGGAATTATCGATTGTGATATGACTGGTGCTGGTTACCAAACTGGTAAAAATGCAGCGTTCCAATTTGCAGGTGATGTAATGGGTGGATACGATAACCCATACCAACAATATGAATTCTTGAATTTCCCAGGAGCTCAAGAAGCTGTTGATGCACTTTATAACAAATATGGAATGACATTAATTGGTTGGTGGATACCAGGACATGAGTCTTTAATATCTAGCAGACCAATCCCAGATGTTGCTTCATTGAAAGACTTCAAATTTAGATCACCTCCAGGAATGGAAAGTATGATCTTTACAGCATTAGGTGCTAAGCCAATCGTAATGGACTTTGGTGAAGTTCCAACTGCTTTACAAACTGGTCTAATTGATGGTGCTGACTATTCATCTTTAGCTACTAACTATGCAGGTGGACACTATGAGCAAAACAAATATGCTACATACCCAGGTTTCCACTCTATGCCAGCTGACCACTTAGCTTGTAATACAAAAGTATGGAAGAAGTTAAAGAAACATGAGCAAGGTGCTATGTTAGCTGCAATAGAAATTGCTGGAAGAACTATCACTAGCTTAGTTGAAAGAAAAAACGCTGAAGCGGTTAAAGCTTTAAATGAAATGGGCGTTACTCTTCACGACTGGTCTAGAGAAGATAGACTTAAATTCAGACAAGCTGCTCTAGCTGCTTGGGAAGAATGGAAGACTAAATCTCCAGAAGCTGCAGCACTTATCGAGATACACAAAGCTTATATGAAAGCTAACGGTATCATGTAATAAAAAAAATCTTGAAGGGCCTGCAAAGGCCCTTCGAATTATTTAAATTTTTACTCAATGATCGATAAAGAATTACAAGAACAAAACGAAAAAGTTGCGAGTAAAGATGATTTTCCAATAAATTGGATAGATAGAGTTTCCTTATTTTTAAGTCACACAATTAAATATTTAATTCCTGTAATTGTAATTGTGATGATGTACGAAATTTTTATGAGATATATATTGTTTAAACCAACTTTGTGGGCAAATGAACTATGTCTATGGCTTGCTGGTGTTTGTTATTTAGTTGGCGGAATATATGCAACGAGATTAAGAAGCCATATTAGAATAGTATTATTGTATGATTGGGTTGGTAGACCAACACAGAGAATTTTTGATCTAATCAGTACTATAATTATTGTTCTTTTCGCAGCAGCTGTAATTTATGGGGGTATGGAAGATGCATACAGATCATTTATAAATTGGGAGAGATTTGCAACTTATTGGGATCCACCAATTCCTGCTACCATGAAGCCACTAACACTTTTATGTGTTTTTCTTATTGCTGTTCAATCTGTAAATAATTTAATTATTGATTGGAGAAATCCTAAGGAAAAACAATACGACCCTTCTAAAGAATTAAAATAATATGGATATTGGATCACTTTCGATAATACTTATAGTTGGATTGTTATTACTTATATCTATAGGTGTTCCAATGGGTTTTGCATCTGGTTTTATGGGTGCAGTGCTAGTATTTTTATACATAGGCGAACATGCATTAGGCATATTACTTTCAAGATACTATTCTCTTGTTGTCACTTATTCATTCTTATCTGTTCCATTATTTATATTTATGGCCTCCTTGCTCGAACGTTCGAACATCGCAAGAGATCTTTATGACGCTTTAAATGCGTGGTTAAGAAAGACTAGAGGTGGAGTAGGAGTCGTTACTGCCATTATGGCAACAATCATGGCGGCGATGAGTGGAATTATTGGTGGAGAAATAGTTTTACTAGGTTTGATTGCACTGCCTCAAATGTTGAGATTAAAATATGATCAGGATATGTCGATCGGTATTATTTGTGCATCAGGATCTTTAGGAACCATGATCCCACCTTCAATTGTTTTAATTATTTACGGATTAACAACAGAGACTTCTATTACGATGTTATTCCAAGAAGCTATTGTTCCTGGTTTAATGATTTCAGGTTTAATTATTACATACATTTTAATTCGTACAAGATTACAACCGCATTTAGCACCTTTAAGTGATGAGCCTGCTTTAACTTTAAAAGAAAAAATGTCCTACCTTCCAGGTCTTTTACCTCCAATCGGTATAGTAATAATTGTATTAGGTTCAATTTATTCTGGAATAACAGGAATTACTGAGGCAGCTGGTATGGGAGTGGTTGCTACATTAATTATTATTTTTGCAAGAAAAGAACTTACATGGTTTTTATTTAAAGATGCATTAACAAGAACTTTCAAAGCATCAGGAACTATTTTAACTATTACTTTTGGTGCTACAGTTTTAGCAGGTGCATATTCTCTTGCTGGAGGTCCTAAATATGTTGCAGAAACTATTTTGGCTTATGATTTAAAACCAATGTATTTAATCTTCATGATGCAGATTATGTTTTTGATTATGGGAGCATTTATGGATTGGGTTGGAATTGTATTGTTAGCAATGCCTGTATTTTTACCAATAGTTATAGCTCTTGGATTTGATCCAATTTGGTTTGGAATATTATTTTGTGTAAATATGCAAGTTTCATTTTTAAGTCCACCGTTTGGCCCCGCCGCTTTTTATTTAAAATCCGTTGCTCCTCCACATATTTCATTAACAGATATATTTAGAGGATTCGCTCCATTTATCGTTATTCAGTTAATTGTATTAGCATGTGTTATGTTTTTCCCAGAAGCAATGACGCAAAACTTCCACGAGTTTAAACCGAAACCATGATGAAAATAGGCTTTATTGGAACAGGCCTTATGGGCCTGCCAATGGCTAAAAATTTATTAAAATCAGATTTTAAATTAAAAGTATTCAATCGTTCAATTAATAAAGCAGAACCTTTGAAAGAATTTGGGGCTGAAATATCAAAATCTTTAGGTGAAGTTGTTAAAGATAATGACTTTATTATAACAATGTTAACAGATGATAGTGCTGTTGATGCAATAATGAATAATTCAGATTTATTAGATAATTTAAAATCTGGATCAACCGTTATTGATATGAGTTCGGTTAAACCAACAACAGCAACAAAATATGGAAATAATCTAAAATCAAAAAATGTAAATTACTTAGACGCACCAGTATCAGGAGGAACAATTGGAGCTGAAGAAGCTTCATTAGCCATAATGGTTGGAGGAGAGCAAAGTGTCTTTGATAAGTCCGTAAATATTTTAAAAGCAATGGGAAATCCAACTCTAGTTGGACCTATTGGTAGTGGACAAGTTTCAAAGTTAGCAAATCAAATTGTAGTAGGAGTTACAATAGGAGCGGTTGCGGAGGCAATAACTTTATGTGAAAAAGCTGGAGCTGACCCAGTAAAATTAATTAAAGCTCTATCTGGAGGTTGGGCAGATAGTAAAATTTTACAAACTCATGGAAAAAGAATGATAGATAAAGATTTTACCCCAAAAGGTAAAACATCTACCCATTTAAAAGACATGAATAACATTTTGGAGTGTGCAAATTCATATAATACACATTTACCTATTTCAAATTTAGTGAAAGAAATGTATAAAACTCTTGTCGATAATGGTCATGGAAACACTGATCATAGTTCACTTTATAATGAAATCGAAAGGATAAATAAAAAATGAGTGGAAGATTAGAAGGTAAAAAAATTCTCGTAACAGCAGCAGGCCAAGGGATTGGAAAAGCAACAGCAATAGCATTTCAAAAAGAAGGTGCCCATGTAACTGCTACTGATTTAAATGATAAAACTTTAGCTGATTTAAACAAAGAATATCCTGAGATTAAAGTGCAAAAGCTAGACTCAACAGACAACAATGCAATTTTAGAATTTACTAAAACTCTAGATAGAGTTGATGTTTTATTTAATGCTGTTGGATTTGTTCATCATGGAACAATATTGGAATGTGATGAAAAAGATTGGGATTTTTCTTCTAACGTAAACGTAAAGTCGATGTACTTTATGTGCAAAGCTATTTTACCTTTAATGATCAAACAAAATGGTGGAAGTATTATTAATATATCTTCATGCGCATCTAGCTTTAAAGGTTTTCCAAATAGATTTGTTTACGGAACAACAAAAGGTGCGGTGATTGGTTTAACAAAAGCGATTGCAGCAGATTTCGTCAAACAAAATATTAGATGTAATTCAATTGCGCCAGGTACAGTTTATTCACCTTCTTGGCAAGATAGGGTAAATCAAAGCCCAGATCCTGTTCAAGCAAAAAAAGATTTTATAGCAAGACAGCCTATGGGAAGATTAGGTACGGCAGAAGAAATAGCTGCTGTGGCTGTTTATTTAGCTAGCGATGATGCAACATTTACAACAGGAAGTACAATTCATGTTGATGGTGGAATTTCAATATAATTAAATAACAAAAGGATAAATATGAAATTATTAAGAGTAGGGCAAAAAGGAAACGAAAAACCAGGTGTTTTAGATAAAGATGGTAAAATTAGAGATATTAGTTCTCATGTTAAAGATTTAAATCCTGATCATTTAAATTTTGAGACAATTTCTAAATTACAAAGTGCTGATTTATCTTCTTTACCAGAATTATCTGCAAGTGATCGAATAGGATCTTGTATTACTAAGCCAGGTAAATTTGTTGCAATTGGATTAAATTATTCTGATCATGCTGCTGAAACTGGAGCTGATGTTCCTTCTGAACCAATAGTTTTTATGAAAGCTACTAGTTGTATAGTTGGACCTAATGATGACGTTGAAATAGTTTCTGGATCTAAAAAATTAGACTGGGAAGTTGAACTTGGGATTATCATAGGAAAAGAAACTAAACATATTTCTGAAAGCCAAGCTCAAGATCATATATTAGGTTATTGTTTGGTTAATGATGTAAGTGAAAGAGAATGGCAAATTGAAAAAATGGGTCAATGGGTTAAAGGAAAATCCCACGACACTTATGGACCAATCGGCCCTTACTTTGTAACTAAAGATGAAATTGAAGATGTTAACAATTTAAAGATGAGTTTAGATGTTAATGGAAAAAGAATGCAAACAGGTAATACAAGTACAATGATATTTAACGTCGATGTTATCGTCTCTTATTTAAGTAAATACATGTCTCTTCAAGCAGGCGATATAATTACAACTGGAACACCTCCAGGAGTTGGTATGGGAATGAAACCTCAACAGTTTTTAAAAGCAGGGGATACAATGAAATTATCAATAGAAAACCTAGGAGAGCAAAACTCGAAGGTAGTTGCTTTATAATTTATTGTGAAAATAACTTCTATTAAAAGTCATGTACTTAGATATGAGTTAGAAAAAGAACTTGGTTATTCACAACAGTATTATAAACATCGTACAGCCCATCTTGTTGAAGTTCAAACAGACGAAGGAATAACAGGTTGGGGTGAATGTTTTGGTCCTGGAAATATAGCTTTAGCGAACAAATTTATTATTGAAAAAGTTATACAGCCTTTAGTAATTGGTGAAGACCCTTTAAACAAAGAACATATCTGGCAAAAAGTATACAATCTTTTAAGAGATAGTGGTCAAAAGGGAATGCCAATTCAAGCATTATCAGGAGTGGATATTGCTTTATGGGATATTCTTGGAAAAAAAACAAATGCTCCTCTTTATCAACTTGTTGGTGGTAAATGTAATAATGAAGTTCCAGTATATGGATATGGAATGATGTTACAAAAAAAATCAGTTGATGAATTGATTGCCTTGTTCAAAGAAGAATCTAAGCAAATAAAATCAAAAAATTTCAAAGCTATGAAAATGAAAGTTGGATTAGGTCCAAACGAAGATTTAAAGTTGGTTCAGGCTGTAAGAGACACTGTTGGAAAAGATTTTAAATTAATGGTTGATGCAAATCATGCTTATAATTTAAAAGACGCTCTTTATGTCGGAAAAGGTTTAGATGAACTTGATATTTATTGGTTTGAAGAACCTGTGGCTCCTGAAGATTATGAAGGTTACAGAGAATTAAAACAAAAAATCTCTACTAGCATTGCAGGAGGAGAAGCTGAATTTACCAAATATGGCTGGAATAAATTAATTTCAAATAAATGTATTGATATAGCTCAACCAGAGGTTTGTGGACTTGGCGGAATTACGGAGTATTTAAAAGTTGCAGCATTAGCGCAAGCAAATTTTATACCAGTAATTAACCATGTATGGGGCTCTGCAGTTAGTATCGCAGTTAATCTTCATCTGTTGACAGCACAACCAGATATGCCAGGTGGATTATTTCCATCTAAATCTATGCTTGAGTTTGATACAACAGAAAAAAATATTTTTATCACAGATTTGCCAAAGGAAGAGTTTTCAATTTTAGACCAAGTTAAAAGCAATAATGGTTTTGCATCAGTAACAGATAATGTAGGTATTGGAATTAATCCTGATGAAGAATTTATAAAGGAGTTTGAAGTAAATGAATAAAATAAAAACCTCAGAACCAAAACCTCTTTGGAAAATAAGATGTACTTTAGGTGAAGGAACATTATGGGTTGGTGAACATAATTCAATTTATTTTGTAGATATTAAAAAAAAGAAAATTTGTTCTTTCAATATTAAAAATAAAAAAAAGAAAATTTTTAAAGTAAATAAAGAAATTGGTTTTATTGCTCATATCAAAGATCATATTTTTATTTTAGGCCTTCAGGGTGAGTTAAGAATTCAAAATCTAAAATCAAAAAAAATTTTAAAATCAATTAAGATAGAACCAAACTTGAAACTAAATAGAATTAATGATGGAAAAACAGATCCTGCTGGAAATCTTTGGTTTGGCACAATGGACAACTTAGAGAGAAAAATTGAAAAAGGTTCTTTATATAAATTAGATAAAAATTTTAAATTAATAAAAGTTGATAAAAATTATAGAATTACTAATGGACCAGCATTTATTGATCAGTATAATTTTTATCATACGGATAGTCCAAAAAAAACTATCTATAAAATTAAAATAAATAAAAATAATAAAATAGTCAGTAAAAAAATATTTAAAAAATTATCACCTGATGAGGGTTCACCAGATGGAATGACCTTAGATAAAAATAAAAATTTATGGGTAGCTCATTTTCATGGCGCATGTATTTCTGTTTTTAACAAAAAAGCAAAATTAATTCATAGAATTCAGTTTCCTGCAAAAAATATTACTAATTGTGCATTTGGAGGTAAAAATACTAAAGAACTTTACGTTTCAACAGCAACAAAAGGTATGAGCAAAGCAGATTTGCGAAAATTTAGATATTCAGGATTCTTTTTTAGTGTAAAAACAAATGCAAAAGGAGTTTTACAAAAAAAATTTATATTAAATAATGAAGAAAAGAGATCTTTACTATGAGCGAATACCTACAAAGCTTTTAAGAGAAGATATTAGATTATTAGGAACATTTTTAGGAAGAGTAATTAAAGATCAAGAGGGACTAGCTTTTTTTAAAATTGTTGAAAGACTAAGATTACTATCCAAAAACACATTACTAGATAAAAACAAGAGTAAAGTTTTCTCAAAAATATCAAAAGAAGTAAAAAAACTTTCGCCAGAAAAAACTTTTAAAATCACAAGGGCTTTTTCGCACATCCTTAATTTGATGAATTTAGCTGAGTCTTTAGATGCATCTAGAAAATTAAATGAATATGAAAATCCATATTTTAAAAGCAAAAATCAAAATTTATTTATCGAGGATATTATTGAGGGACTTTTCAAAAATAAAAATATTTCAAATAATAAAATTTATGATTTGGCAACCAAGCTAGATATTGGGATAGTTCTTACCGCTCATCCAACAGAGGTTAAAAGAAGAACTTTAATTCAAAAATATGCAAATTTAATATCAATTATGGAGCAAAGACATCTCTATAAAAAATACCCCTCAAAAATCATAGAATTAGATAGAAAACTGTATTCAGAAATAGCAATTATCTGGAAAACTGATGAACTAAAAAGAACTAAACCTTCTCCATTAGATGAAGCAAAATGGGGACTGGCTGTAATTGAAGATAGTTTGTGGGATACTATTCCTAAAGTTTATAAAAGATTGAATGATATTTTTAGAAAAAATTTAAATAAAGATTTGCCTAGAAATTTTAATCCTATTCAATTTGGTTCGTGGATGGGTGGAGATAGAGATGGAAATCCAAATGTAACTTCTGAGGTAACTAAGAAAGTAATTTTATTTTCTAGATGGCAAGCTGCAAAATTATATGAGAAAGAACTTACTCAATTAATTCAAGATTTATCCATGGAAGAATGTTCTCCTGCAATCAGTAGAGTTACTGGAAAAAGTTTTGAACCATATAGAGTTTATTTAAGACCATTAAGAGACAAAGTAAGAAATACTCATCAATTAATAGAAGCACACATAAACTTTAATAAACCTTTAGATGAAAAAAAATTACTCCAAGATAAATATGAAATTATTAACCCTTTGAGAGAAGTAAGAAGTTCTCTGAATCAAAACAAAGGTCAACATATTGCAAATGCTGATTTACTAGACTTAATTAGAAGAGTTAGATGTTTTGGGATAAATCTTGCAAGATTAGATATCAGACAAGAGTCTGATCGACATGAAAAACTTTTAAATGAAATCTTTAAAAAGAAAAATAAAATTAATTATTCTTCTCTAAGTGAAGGTGAAAAAATAAAACTTTTAAATAAAAATATTAAACAAAGAAAATCTTTTGTAGATAAAATAAATATTCGAGATAAAGAAAACAAAGAAGTATGGAATACTTTTAAACAAATTGCTAAAGAACCATCCCAATGTCTGGGTGCTTATGTAATATCGATGACGTCTACAGCATCTGATATTTTATCTGTTTATTTTTTACAAATGCAGGCACAAACAAAAAATTTATTAAGAGTTGTGCCGCTTTTTGAAACTCTGGATGATTTAAAAAATGCTAACGGTGTTATGTCAAACTTATTCAAACTTTCATGGTACAGAAATATGATTAAGTCAAATCAGGAAGTGATGATTGGATATTCAGACTCCAGTAAAGATGCTGGAAAATTATCTGCAAGTTGGCATCAATATAAACTTCAAGAAGAGCTTAGAAATTTAGCTAAAAAATATAAAATAGATCTTGTTTTCTTCCATGGCAGAGGTGGATCTCCAGGAAGAGGAGGTGGTCCAATACAGGCTACTTTAAAATCACAACCTTCTGGTACAGTTAACGGAAAAATTAGAATTACTGATCAAGGAGAAGTAATTCAGCAAAAGTATGGCTATAAACCTTTAGCTGAGTACAATTTATGTAGTTATATAGGAGCTGTAATGGACGCTTCTTTAAATCCTCCACCAAGATCAAAAACTAATTGGCGTGAATTAATTCAAAAAATGTCAGAAATTTCTACATCTTCATATAGAAAATATCTAAATCAAAGTGAGGATTTTATTCGTTACTTCAAAACAGTTACGCCACATAAATCACTAGGTAAACTTGCAATTGGATCAAGACCAACCAAAAGAAAGAATGTTGATAATATTCAAAGTTTAAGAGCTATCCCTTGGGTATTTGCTTGGACACAAATTAGATTAATGTTACCCGCTTGGCTTGGTACAACTGAAGCATTGAGGTATGGATCAATTAAAAAGTTTAAAAGAACAATGACAGACATGGAAAGAAATTGGCCATACTTTGTATCTACGATGGATATTTTAGATATGGTAATTTCTAAGGTAGATCCAGAAATATCAGTTATTTATGAAAATAATTTAGCCGATGCATCACTAAAAAGAATTGGTAAAAAATTAAGATTTCAATTTGAGGCATTAGTCAAATTGCACAATAAAATTACCCCCAAAGAAGTGGTAAAAGAGAGAAAAGAATTTAGAAAAGCCTTATTTATAAGAAATAATTATACAGAAATGTTAAATATACTGCAGGCAAATGTAATGAATAAATTAACAAATAAAAAATATAAAAATTTAGATAAAAAATTTCTTGAAGATGCTTTAATGACATCGATTGCAGGTATTTCTGCAGCAATGAAAAATACTGGATAAATGTTTGAATACTTAATTGCTTTTGGAGCAGGACTTATAAGTTTTTTGTCTCCATGTGTTTTACCTTTAATACCTGGATATATTTCTTATATCTCTGGCCAATCTTTACAAGAAATTTTAAATCAAAAAAAAATTAATTTTTTTTCATTAATTTTATTTTGTTTAGGGTTCTCAACTGTATTTGTTCTTTTAGGTGCATCAGCATCTTTTTTGGGACAGGCGCTACTACAAAATTCAGAGGTATTAAGAATTTCAGCAGGAGTAATTATTATAATTTTTTCTCTTCAATTAATTGGAATTATTAATATTCCATACTTAAATTTTGAAAAAAGGTTTGATGCAAAAGAATCAAGAAATATTCTTTTTCCATATGTTATAGGTGTTGCTTTTGGTTTTGGCTGGACACCATGTATTGGTCCAATTTTAGGTTCAATTTTAGCTTTAGCATCTATTGAAGAAACTTTATCAAGAGCTGTAATCTTGTTAATTTCTTATTCATTAGGTCTTGCTATTCCTTTTGTTTTGTCTGGATACTTAATTCAAAGGTTCTTATTATTTTCTAAAAATTTTAAGAAAAACATAAATTTAATTTCAAAAATTGGCGGAATTACACTTTTAGTTACAGGTATTTTAATTTTAACCAATCAATTACAAGCAATAGGATTTTATATAATTGAAATCTTTCCATTTATGCAAAAATTTGGTTAAAAGGTATTGATGAAGATATATCAAATAGATTCCAGTGCTAGAAAAAAAGGCTCTACCTCAAGAGCTTTAGCAAAAAAACTTTTAGATAAAATCAAAAAACCAGAAGATGAAGTAATTTATAGAGATTTAGATGATGAGATGCTTTTTGTAAGTGGGCTTACAGAATCAGGAATGAATATTGATGAAAAAGATCAAACAGAGGAACATAAAAAAATGTTTGAGCTTTCTGATAAGCTTGTAAAAGAATTAAAAGAGAGTGATATCATTATAATTTCAGCACCAATTTATAATTATGGACCGCCAGCAACTCTTAAAGCTTGGTCGGATTTAGCTGCTCGTATAGGCGAAACTTTTAGATTTAAACCAAATGGTAGAAGAGAGGGATTGTTAAAAAACAAACATGCATATCTAGTTATTACTTCTGGAGGAACAAAACTAAATAGTTCAGAAGATTTTTTAACTCCTTGGTTAAAATTTATTCTTAACTTTTTTGGTATAGAAAAAGTAGATATAATTAGTGCAGACCAAATGGCACTAGATTATGAAAAATCAATCAAAGAGGCTGAAGCTCAAATAGAAAATTTGTTTAAAGATTAAACTTTCTTTTTAAGTGTCTAAGTTTACCCTCAGTACTATCGTAATCAATATAACAACCTTGTAAAAATCTTTCACCTTCTTTTGTCTCATAAGCTGTTCTACCATGGAGAAGTCTATGATTATCCATCATCATTAAGTCTTTTGGCTCGAGTTTAAACTCAATTCTATATTTATCTGAATTATACATTTCAGATATTTTTTTTCTTGCTTGGTAGTAAAGATCTAATTTTTCTTTTTCTAAAATTGGAACATAGTCTAATCTAGGACTAAATCTTACCTGCTTGAAACTCTTATCTTCATTTAGTTCAATCAAAGGAGAGATAGTCTCTAAAATTACTTCTTTATCTATGAATCTAAATCTAACTTTTACTTCAGTTAAAATTTTATAAAATTCTGGGTATTGTTTTTTTAAATCTTCAGTAACTGTATAACCATCCACCAATGTTGATAATCCACCTGAAACTTTACTTTCTATACAATGTAAAATTTGAATACATGGTACAGGATTTCTATAAGGATTGTCAGTATGAGGTGCTAATGCCAATGAAGTATAAGCAAGATCGTTTGGATCAGGTTTAGATTTTACATTAAAATATTCACCAAAATTTGTTCTTCGAACACTGCCTATAGAATTTGCAAATTCCACAATATAATTCTTAGATGTTGGAATATTTTTAATTATTACAAAACCATATTTGTAAAATGAAACAAGTAGATCATGCATCTCTTTACTTTCGTAAAAATTTTCTTGGTATTCAAAATTTTTTATATTTTTTAAAGAGGAATCCCATTTGTTTTTTTCAATACATTTTATTACAATATCTTCTTTTGAAAATTCAGATGTAATTTTATCAATTTCTAATTTTGAATTAACACCATCATTAAAATCAACCTCTAAGTATTTTTCATTAAGTTTTGCTTTATTTATTGAAATATTATTACTTAAAAAGGTAGGATCAAAAAGTCTTTGCTGAGTTCCTTTATCTAAATACTCCTCACCATTAACTCTTTCTCTTAACCAGAATGGGTGAATTTCTTTTTTTTCAGACCCGTTATTAAAATAAACCTTATTTTCAACTAGCTCAATTTTCATAATAGTAAGCTAAGGATTATTTAAAATTTAACTTTAATCAACATAAATTAAATAGTAAGAGTTCATTGTGAAAAAATTTGATACAAAAAAATATCCAATATATGCAAGTTTTTTAAATCAACTTGCTAAAGATTTAACTAAGTTTTATTACGCTAAGTTAGATAAGCCATTTAAGATAACAAATAAGATGAAAGGCAAAGGATACGATCCTGTAACAACATCTGACAAAGCATTTGAAAAATTCATAAGATCTAAAATTTCAAAAAAATTCCCAAATCACCAAATTATAGGTGAGGAATATGGTCACAAAAATACAAAAAGTGAATTTTCTTGGGTGATTGATCCAATTGATGGAACTAGATCATATGTTGTAGGTAATCCTAGTTGGAGCAATCTCATTTCATTAAATTACAATGGAGAGCCTGTTTTAG
>CACDQB010000010.1 GCA_902554795.1 uncultured Pelagibacteraceae bacterium
TCGCCTCATCTAAACCGAGGATGCAGGAGTTATTAAGGCAAGCCACAACAGCACAACTATCTAATGTTGAAGTTGAGGTTTTAAACCAACAAAGAATAAAAGAATTATATCCAGTAGTAAAAAACGAGGATCTAGTAGGTGGTGTTTATATGCCAAAAGATGGTCAGGCTGATCCTGTTGGAGTTACCAATGTATTGGCTAAAGCTGCTAAAATGTTAGGTGTTAAAATATTTGAGAAGTCACCAGTAAAAAAAATTTTAGTAAAAAGTAAACGAATATGTGGTGTTGAAACTACTCAAGGAAAAATTGATTGTGAATACGTAGTTTTAGCGACAGGAATGTGGTCTAGACAAATTGGAGAAGATATTGGTGTTAGTGTTCCGTTATATCCTAATGAGCATTTCTATGTAATTACAGAACCAATGAAAGATCTTCCAAAAGATTTACCTGTCTTAAGGGATTACAACGCTTGTCTTTATTTAAAAGAAGATGCTGGAAAAATGCTTGTTGGAATTTTTGAACCTAATGCAAAACCTGCTTTTAAAGATAGTGGAAGAGTTCCTGATAATTTTTCATTTGGAGAATTTCCTGATGATTTTGATCACTTTGAACCTTACCTTGAAAAATCTTTTCATAGACTTCCAATGTTAGAAAACACAGGTATAAGAAAATTTTTTTCAGGCCCTGAATCATTTACACCTGACACACAGTATTTACTTGGAGAAACAGCAGAAGTTAAAAATCTTTATACATGCTGTGGTTTTAATAGTATTGGAATTGCAAGTTCAGGAGGAGCAGGAAGAGTAACCGCAGAATGGATGATTAATGGTCATATAAATGAGGATTTATTTTCATTAGATATAAAAAGATTTCAAAAGTTTCATTCATCTAAAAAATTTATAATGGATAGAGTTACTGAAACCTTAGGGGATTTATATGGTATGCATTGGCCATTTAAACAACACACAACTTCAAGAAATATAAAATTATTACCGTACCATGATGAGTTAAAAAAAGCAGGCGCTTGCTTTGGAGTTGCAGGAGGTTTTGAAAGACCCATGTGGTACTCTTTAAACAGTGAAGAGGGAAAATATAATTATAATTTTAATTATCAAAATTGGTACCCCTCTGTAAAACATGAAACAATAAATGCTAGAAAAAATGTTGGGCTTTTTGATTTTTCAACTTTTTCTAAATTTGAATTAAAAGGTGAGAAAACTCATAGTGAATTACAAAAAATTTGTACAGCTAACATTAAAAATGAAATTGGCAAATCTGCCTATACACACATGTTAAATGAGGATGGTGGTATTGAAACAGATCTAACTGTTGTCTGTATTGATAAAAATCATTTTAGAATAGTTAGTTCAGCAGCAACTAGAGAAAGAGATAAACATCATATACTTAAATATTTATCTGACGATGTTGAATTTTTTGATGTTACAGAAAGTATTTGTTGTCTTGGTTTGTTTGGTCCTAAAAGTAGAAATATGATTCAAAAGATAAGTAGTGATGATTTTAGTTCTGAAAATTTTAAATTTGGTACAGGTAAAAATATAAATATAAAAGATATTAAAGTTTGGGCACAAAGAATATCTTATGTCGGTGAACTTGGATTTGAATTATATGTTGATAAAGAAAACGCTTTAAAATTATATAAAATTTTAATTGATGAGGGTAAAAATTTTGATTTATCTCATTGTGGAATGCATGCTATGGATATAATGAGAATGGAAAGTGGTTTTGTGCATTGGGGTCATGATATTTCTCCAGAAGAAAATCAGTATCAAGCAGGTTTAAATTTTACAATTAGCTATAAAAAAAATATTAATTTTATTGGAAAAGATGCTTTGTTAAAAATTAAAGATAAGCCATTAGACAAAACAATGATGATGTTTACTTTAAAAGATAGTAAACCCGGTGAACCATTATTATTACATGAAGAGCCTATTTATTTAGATGATAAAATAATTGGAAGAACAACCTCAGGAAATTATTCATTCTGCTTTAATAAAAATTTATCATTTGGTTATGTTAATTCAGGAAATACAATAGAAACGCTTAAAGATAAAAATCTGTTTATAGAAGTTGAGAAGATCAAATATCCAATCGAAATTCTCTCAAAAGCACTAAATTCAAAAGATTTTAGAAGAGCTTAGTTTATTCAAATTTTATTGTATTTAAGCTTATTAACTGGTTAAATTAAGTGTGAAAAAAAACGATCAAGACAAATTATTATTTAATACTAATATTGCTCCGAATAAAGATTTTGAAGTAGATAAAATAAAAACTACAAATGTAAATATTTTACTAAATAGAGTTAGATTAGATCAAAAAAGAACTTTAAAAAAAAGAATTGTTTTTTCAATTATTATAGCTGGTTTAGTTAGTTCGTTAGCTACTTATTTTATTGTTTAGTCTAGGATTTGATTTAAAAAAGTTTATTGAAACAATAAAGATTTGTATTATAAAACATTTATCAATTAAGGCGGGGTAGCTCAGTTGGTTAGAGCGCGGGACTCATAAGCCCGAGGTCAGTGGTTCGATCCCACTTCCCGCTACCAAAAACTATGAAAGATATTTATATAACTTGGGAAGATTATCATAAAAAGATAGAGCAATTAGCTAAAAAAGTTCATGAAGATAACTTAAAATTTAATCAAATTATTTGTATTGCAAAAGGTGGATTAAGAGTAGGAGATGTTTTTAGCAGACTTTTTAATGTCCCTTTAGCCATATTATCTGTTGAGTCTTACCATGGTGATAGTGATGATATTAAAAACCAACAAGGACAATTCACTTTTTCAAGAGATTTAGCAAAAACTACTCCAAATTTAGGTTCCCATGTTTTATTGGTTGATGATTTAGCAGACTCTGGGAAAACTTTAATAAAAAGTATTAAATGGTTAGAACATTTTTATGGATTTTATTTAGAAGAAAAAATTAAAACTGCCGTTATATGGCATAAATCAACTTCAAAATTTAAACCTGATTATTCAGTAGATTACTTAAAAGATTCTCCATGGATACATATGCCTTTTGAAAAATATGAAACTACAAATATAAAAGATTTTAAGTTCGAATAATTTATTATTTGATTAAACTATCATTAAACTGATTTGACACTCTGACAAATGTTGTGCATTTGCTTAATTGCTTAAGTGAAGGTGCACCAACATAAGTGCAGCTACTTCTTACACCACCAAGAATATTTAAAATTGTATCGTTAATTTTTCCTCTATATTTCACTCTTACTTTACGTCCTTCACTACTTCGATAATCTGATAGTCCGCCATAGTGTTTTTTATTAGCAACTTCAGAACTAGATCCATAGAACTCAATATATTTTTCTCCATTAACTTTAACAATTTTACCATTTCCTTCATCATGTCCAGCTAACAGACCTCCAAGCATTACAAAATCTGCACCACCTCCAAAGCCTTTAGCAACATCTCCAGGGCAAGTGCATCCTCCATCTGCTATTACGTGTGCACCAAGTCCATGAGCAGCATCTGCACATTCAATCACCGCACTTAATTGAGGATAACCAACTCCAGTTTGAATTCTTGTAGTACAAACACTTCCAGGTCCAATTCCAACTTTGACGATATCTGCACCACTTAAAACTAATTCTTGCGTCATGTCAGCTGTAACCACGTTTCCAGCAATTATTGTTTTAGTAGGATATTTATCTCTTACTGATTTTATGAAATTTGTAAAATGCTCTGTGTATCCATTAGCGACATCAATACAAATGAATTTAAAAAAATTAAATTCTTTTAACACTCTATCTAAATTTTGAAAATCTTCTTTTTTTATTCCAACACTAAGTGCAATATTTGGGTATATTTTTTTAATATTTTTATTTTGTTTAATTTTTTTTACATCATGTTGTTTTGTTAATGATGTAATCATTCCATATTCATTTAATTTCTCTGCAACACTTAATTCCCCAACCCCATCCATATTCGCAGCCATTATTGGAATACCTGACCATTCATTTTTACTGTATTTAAATCTGTAAGTTCTAAGGAGATTTACGTCTTTACGGCTTTTTAATGTGCTTCTTTTGGGCCTAAAGAGTACATCTGAATAATCTAATTTAAGCTCTTCCTCAATTCTCATAATCTACAAGTTATAATTATATCTATTAATTTCAAATCAATATATGACATGTGGATAAGTTTTTTTAATTATAAAATTTTTAAAACATGTTCATAAGACATTGCTTTTTTGTCTTTTTCAGAGATTATTTTAGTTTTATTGGGCCATTTAATTTTAAGGATTTTGTCAATTGGGTTAATTGAAACTTCGCTATTTTTATTCCTGTATTTAGTGCAATTATAAACTACGTAGTTTTCTTTGTCTAAAGCTTGAAAACCATGAGCAAAACCAGGTGGTATATAAATTGAATTTGAATTTTTTTCATCTATATAAGTGGTAAAATACTTCCCAAAAGTTTTAGAGTTCTTCCTTAAATCTAGTGAGACATCAAAAATTTTTCCTTTAATAACGCTTACAAATTTCCCTTGAGCCTCTTTTGTTTGTAGATGAAGACCTCTTACAACATTTTTTTTTGAATATGACATTACTATGAAGGGAAATTTTATTTTAAAATTATTTTCTCTAATTAATTCTTTAAAATATCCTCGATTATCTCGGTGAGAAATATTTTTAACAACTATTAAGTCTTTAAAATTAGTTTTGATAATTTTCATGAAATTATTTTTTTTAAATAACTTGAATATTCACAATTCCCATAAAATTTGATAGCTTCATAAATTGTTTTTTTATTAATCCATTTGTTTTTAAAAGATATTTCTTCCAAACATGCTATCTTAAAACCCTGAAGATTTTCAATAGAGGACACAAAATTACTAGTTTTATAAAAATCTTCAATTGACCCCGTATCAAGCCAAGCACCACCTCTTCCAACAAATTCTGACGAGAGATTTCTTTGTTTTTTATATTCATTTAAAAGATCTACAATTTCTAACTCATTTCTCTTTGATGGTTTGAGTTTTTTGGCATATTTAACAACATTGTTATCAAAAAAATACAAACCTGTTATAGCTAAATTTGACTTAGAATTTTTAGGTTTTTCATTCAAAGATAATATTTTTTTCCCTTTCACAGTTGCAATACCAAATTTTTCTGGATGCGCTACTTTATGAAGTATTATCTTAGCTCCAGATTTTAATTTAACACATTCAAAAAGCATTTTACTAAGAGATTGACCATAAAAAAAATTATCACCTAAGATCATTGCTACACCTTCTTTTTTAATAAAATTCTCTCCTAATTTAAAAGCATCGGGTAATCCTCTTGGCTTATCTTGCTCTATATAGTTTATTTTGATTCCTAGTCTTTTTCCATTTGGCAATAATTTTTTATATTGTTCTAGCTGACCTTTATTAACAATTATTAAAATGTCTTTAATTTTTGCTAACATTAAAATAGATAATGGATAAAATATTAACGGTTTATCATGAATTGGAAGAAGTTGTTTATTTACAGCTTTCGTTAAAGGACTCATCCTTGTTCCCATCCCTCCAGCTAAAATTATTCCTTTTTTAATCATTAAATACCCAATCTCTTTAAAACATCTTTTTTTGAAAGAGTTTTATAATATTTTTCATTTTTATAGTACCAATCAAAAGTTAATTTAATACCTTTTTTAAAATTTGTTTTAGGTTTCCATTTTATTTCTTTTTTAATTTTGTTACTATTTAAAGCATATCTAATATCATGTCCTGGCCTATCCTTAACAAACTTTATTTGAACTTTGTTTCCTAATTTCATTTTTTTTTTTGAAGTTTTTATTAAGTTTTCACATACATCAAGATTTGTTAAATTCTTATTAGATCCAATATTATAAAAATTACCTATCTTACCTTTTTTAAATATTTTAAATAAAGCTTCACAATGATCTTTAACATATATCCATTCCCTAGAATTTAAGCCCTTACCATAAATAGGCAAAGGTTTATTATTCAAAATATTGTAAATTAGTTTTGGAATTAATTTTTCAGGATGTTGTTTTGGACCATAGTTATTTGAACAATTGGTAATTATTGCTGGAATTTTATAAGTTCTCACATAAGATTGTACCAAATGGTCAGAAGCGGCCTTGCTTGCTGCATATGGAGAACTTGGTTGATATGGATATTTTTCAGAGGTTCTACCTTTTAAAATGTCTCCATAAACCTCATCTGTGGAAATATGAATTAGTTTAGTATTAAATTTTTTTGAATATTCTTTGAAGTATTCTAATAATTTATAAACACCAACTATATTACTTTGTATAAAATTTCCTGGATTATCTATTGATCTATCAACATGAGTCTCTGCTGCTAAATTAAATATACAGATTGGTTTATATTTAAAAAGAATATTTTTAAATTTGTTATCTCCAATATTGCATTTTATAAACTTATACTTTTTTGATTTTTTATAATCCTTTAAATTATAAAAATTTGAGGAATAAGAAACTTTATCAACATTTACGATAAAAAAATTTTTTTTAATTAATAGATCAATTAAATTACTTCCAATAAATCCCAAACCCCCAGTGACAATTATTTTTTTCATTGATTGAATTATTTTTACATTAGTAGAAAGTATTAGTATAGTTGATTTAACTAATACTTATGTCAATATCTAGGCAAAATTTATCAGTAATAATAGTTAGTTATATTAGTGGGGAAGTTATACATAATTGTATTAAATCAATCCCAAAAGATATTCAGATCATAGTTGTTGATAATTCAGGAGATCACAAATTTAAATTCGATATAGAAAAAAGGTATGACAATATAAAATGTATTTTATCTCCAGAAAATTTAGGAATGGGTGCAGGAAATAATTTGGGTTTAAAACATACTAACACTGATTATGTTCTGATTTTAAATCCAGATGTTATTTTGGAAAATAATACTATCGATGAATTAATTAACGCATCAAATAAAATTGATTTATTTGGAATTATAGCCCCTATTATAAATTCAGATAAAAATATGAATTTTAAATTATTTGATAAAAATAAAATAAATATTGATAATAGTAAACCATTTCTGGTCAAGAGTGTCGATGGATTTGCAATGCTTTTAAATGTAAAAAAAATAAATCAAATTGACAAATTTAAAAATTTTAATTTTTTTGATGAAAACATTTTTTTATATTTAGAAAATGATGATTTATGTAAAAGATTAATTGATAGCAATGTTAATATTTACGTAGCTCCTAAATCAAAAATTAATCATTTAGGTGGAAAAGCTGTTGATAAAAATTTTTCTGATACTATTGAACTATCTAGAAATTGGCATTGGATCTGGTCTAAATTTTATTATCAAAAAAAACATAGTGGATATTTCACAGCTTTAATAGATGGATTTCCTTCCTTTTTGTCTGCAATTTTAAAATATATTTTATATTTAATTACACTAAATTCAAAAAAGAGATCTATTTATTTATACAGGGCAATGGGATATTTAAATGCAGCTATAGGAAGAAAATCTTTTCATAGACCTAATATAAAAATTTAGTGCCCAGGAAAATCAATTAAATTTTCCACATTATAATTTTTTTTAATTAAATTATTTGATCCTCCTAGATCAAAAAGATTTATTACAAAAATAAATGCAGAAACTTTTCCATTTGAAATTTCAATAAGTTTTGCAGCAGCTTCTGCAGTACCACCTGTAGCAATTAGATCATCAATAATTAAAACTGAGTCTTTTTCATTTATCGAGTCTTTATGAACTTCTATTGTAGCAGTTCCATATTCTAATTCAAAATCTATGGAGTGAACATCTGCAGGTAGCTTGTTCTTTTTTCTTAACATTATAAATGGTTTTTTTAGTATATATGAAACTGCTGATGCAAAAACAAATCCCCTAGATTCTATTGCAGCAATCTTTGTAAACTCAAATTTTTTTGATCTTTCTACTATTTGATTGATTGTTTCAGAAAATGCATTTTCATCTTTAATTAAAGTCGTAATATCTCTAAATAAAATACCTTTTTTTGGATAATCAGGAATAGATCTAATAAATTTTTTTAAGTTCATAATAACGAATTATAAAAGTATAAATAAATAAAATTTAAATTATGACAACAAATAAATTAGCAATTATTGGTGGTAGTGGTCTTTATGATGTTGAGGAATTTAAAGACAGAGAATTACTTGATTTAGAAACCCCTTGGGGAAAACCATCTGATCAGATTTTAAAAACTAAATATAATGGTAAGGAGGTTTATTTTTTACCAAGACATGGAAGGGGACACTTTGTTTCTCCCTCAAATATAAATTTTAGAGCAAATATCGATGCACTTAAGCAGTTAGGTGTTACAGATATTGTTTCAGTATCAGCAGTTGGTTCTCTTAAAGAGAATTTACCTCCAGGAAAATTTGTAATCGTAGACCAATTTATTGATAGAACTTTTGCAAGAAATAAAACTTTTTTTGATGATGAAATTGTAGCCCATGTATCAATGGCTCATCCAACATCAAATGGATTGATGAATGCATGCGAAGAAGCAATAAAAAAATCAAATATAGACTATCAAAGAAATGGAACATATGTAGTTATGGAAGGACCACAATTTTCTACATTATCAGAGTCTAATTTATATAGATCTTGGAAAGCAGATGTAATTGGTATGACTAATATGCCTGAAGCAAAATTGGCAAGAGAGGCTGAAATTAGATATGCATCAGTTTCTATGGTTACAGATTTTGATTGTTGGCACCCAGATCATGAAAATGTTGATGTGCAACAAGTAATTAAGGTTTTGTTAGGTAATGCTGAAAAAGCAAAAGGTATGATTAAAAATTTGATTGATAATTTTGAAGATCATATTGACCCCAATGATCCAGCAAACAATTGTTTAGATGTAGCAATTATTACTGCTCCAGAAAAAAGAACAAAAAAGACTATAGAGAAATTAAAATCCGTAGCAGGTAGAGTTTTGAATAAATGAGAATAAAGGGGAAAGAGTATCGAACTATTTGGTTTGAAAATAATGTCATTAAGATTATTGATCAAACAAAACTTCCTCACCAATTTGTTATTAAAGAACTTAAAACTGTAAATGATGCGATAAATGCAATTAAAGTAATGGAGGTAAGAGGCGCACCTCTAATCGGAGGAACAGCGGCTTATGGTCTAGCTTTGGCAGTTCAAGAAAATAATGATCCAGAATTTATAAAAAATAGTTCAAAAGAATTAGTTCAATCAAGACCAACAGCTATTAATTTAAAGTGGGCAGTAGATCGTATGATGAAAAAATTATCAGGTATCAATAGCCATCAAATTTTGGATATAGCTTTAAATGAGGCAAAAGAAATCTGTGACGAGGATGAAAAATTCTGTGAAAATATTGGTATTAATGGATTAAAAATAATTGAAGAAATTTATAATAAGAAGAGAGATACAGTAAATATATTAACACATTGTAATGCAGGTTGGTTAGCAACTATTAATTGGGGAACAGCTACATCTCCAATCTATCATGCGCACAAAAAAGGTATACCATTACATGTATGGGTAGATGAAACACGACCAAGAAATCAAGGTGCCAACTTAACTTCATACGAATTAAATGAAGAGGAAATTCCAAACACAATTATTGCTGATAATACAGGAGGTATTTTAATGCAGAGGGGTGAAGTTGATATGTGTATTGTAGGTACTGATAGGACTTTATCCAATGGAGACGTTTGTAATAAAATTGGAACTTATCTTAAAGCATTAGCTGCACATGATAATAACGTTCCTTTTTATGTAGCCCTTCCAAGCTCAACTATTGATTGGGATATCAATGACGCAAAAGATATTCCAATTGAAGAAAGAAAGTCAGAGGAATTATCTCACGTTGAAGGTGTAGATGAGAATAATGAAATAAAGAAAGTTTTGATATACCCAACTAAAAGTAAAGCTTTGAATTTAGCTTTTGATGTAACACCTGCAAAATATATAACAGGTTTAATAACTGAAAGAGGGATTTCAGAGGCTTCTTTTGATGGTTTAAAAAAATTATTTAAATGAAAAATTTAAGATCTGAAATAATAAAATATTCAAAAATGTTGAATTCAAAAAACTTATCAGCATTAAGATCTGGCAATATTTCATCAAGGTACAAAGATGGTTTTTTAATTACTCCTTCAGGAAAAAAATACTCAGCATTAAAGAACAATGATATAGTTTTTGTTTCCTTAAATGGATATTTTGATAAAAAAAAAGGGATTCCTTCATCTGAGTGGAAATTTCATCAAGATATTTACAGAAACAAAAAAGAAGCAAAAGCAATTGTTCATGCACATTCAACATGTGCTACAGCAGTTTCTACTCACAAGAGAGGAATACCGTCTTTTCATTATATGGTCGCGATGGCTGGAGGTCATGACATCAAATGTGCAAAATATGCAACATTTGGAACAAGAGAATTATCTAAAAATATTCTGAAAGCTTTAAAGGGGAGAAAAGCTTGTTTAATTTCAAATCACGGACAGATTGCATTTGAGGAAAATTTATCAAAAGCATTTGAACTTGCTGAAGAGGTTGAAAATATATCCCTTCAGTATATAACGAGCCTTAAATTGGGTGAGCCAAAGATTCTTTCAGTTAATGAAATGAAAAAAGTTTTATCCAAAGCAAAGAATTATAAAAAAGGATAGCTAATGACTAAAGTTGGAGAACACATAACTCTAGACATTATTGGTACAACAAAAGAATACGATCCTTCTGTATTTGAAAAAATAATAAATGATATTGCAAAAGCTGCAAAAGTAACAATTCTAAATATATCTAAATATAAATTTGAACCTCAGGGTTTTACAATTCTTGCATTGTTAGCTGAAAGTCACATTAGTTTTCATACATTTCCAGAAAAAGGAATTATAAGTTTCGATTTCTTTACATGTGGAAAAGTAAACCCATCAGTAGCGGTAGATATTATAAAAAAAGAATTTGAACACAAAAGAATAGTTAAAAAAGAATTTAATAGAGACACTAAATCTCTTTATCATGACATTTATAGTTCGCCAGGCTTACAAAAATCATACGTTGTTAATGATGTTTTAGAAGATTTTAAATCTAAAGTAGGTCAACACATAGAAATTTTAGATTTAGAGCAATTTGGTAAATCTTTGTTTATTGATGGTGAAATACAGGTAGCTTCAACTGATGAGCATTTATACAGCTCAACCTTTGTAGGTTCTGGTTTAGATTTAAATAAAGACAATGAAAGAGCAGCAATAATTGGTGGTGGAGACGGTGGAGTTGCGAGAGAATGTATTTCTAAAAAATTTAATTTTATAGATTGGTTCGAACTGGATCCTGAAGTGGTTGAGGTTTGTAACAAACATCTTGGAGATATTGGTAAAAAAGCTACAGAAAAAAATTCAGTAAAATGTGTATGGGGTGATGCATTTGAAAGTATTAAATCTGTAAGTGACGATACTTATGATCATATTTTTGTAGATCTTAATGACGATCAATTCTGTATTGATCTGGCGGCAAAGAACATGGATTCTCTAATAAGAATTTTGAAACCTAAAGGAGTTATTACTGCTCAAGTAGGAAGTCAGGATAAAAAACCACAACAGGTTGAAAATTGGTTAAATGTTTTTAACCAAAATTTTGGGAATGCAAAATTATCAAGAGTTTATATACCAAGTTTTGATTGTTCTTGGAATTTTTCTTCTTCAATAAATCATTAATTTTTCTTTTTTCTTATTTAAAACTGTGAAATAATTATTCCTAATTAAAGGAGAAAATAATGAATATATTCAAAAAAACTATTTTAACAGTTCTTGCTTCTTTATTTATCATTGGAAATGTTTCTGCTGAAAAAATAAAAATTGGAACTGAAGGCGCTTACCCTCCATGGAATTCAAAAGATGCATCAGGTAATCTTATAGGTTTTGAGGTCGAGCTAGCTAAAGAACTTTGCACAATTATGAAGTATGAGTGTACGATTGTTGAACAAGACTGGGATGGTATGATACCAGCTCTAGTAATGAGAAAGTTTGATGCAATAATGGCTGGAATGTCAATTACTGCTGAAAGACAAAAAACAATTACTTTTTCACAAGGTTATGCTGATGAAGTAGCTTCTCTTGCAGTAATGAAAGGTTCAAGCTTAGAGGGCATGGATACACCAGAAGGTATTAATTTATCATTAGGTGGATCTGATGTTAAGAAAGCTCTTAAAACTTTAACAGGAGCACTTGCTGGCAAAACTGTTTGTACTCAAACAGGAACAATTCACCAAAACTTTTTAGAGTCTGGCGATGTAGGAAGTATAAATGTTAGAACTTATAAAACTCAAGATGAAGTTAACCTAGACCTAACTTCTGGAAGATGTGATGTTGCTTTAGCTGCAGCAGTTGCATTTACAGATTATGCAGACAAATCAGGTAAACCAGTTGTATTAGTTGGACCAACTTTCTCAGGTGGTGCATTTGGTAATGGTGTAGGTGTTGGTATCAGACAGGCTAGTGATAGCGCTATTGGAAAAAGAGATGCCAAAATCTTAAAAGACTTCAACAAAGCAATTAATAAAGCTAGAAAACAAGGAATAATTAGCAAACTTGCTATTAAGCACTTTGGTTTCGACGCTTCTATGTAATTCATTTCAGATTTGGCGACTATAATATATAGTCGCCAATCTATATGGAACTTCTCGCATTTGGTAAAACAGGTTGGGGCGACGAGTTATTTTACGCAACCTTAATGACAATCGCTGTTTCAATTACAGCAATGTTGGTTGGTTTCTTTTTTGCATTAATTTTTACACCTTTAAAACTCTCAAAATATAAAACTTTAAATTTAGTTGGTAATTTTTACACAACTGTTATTCGTGGAGTACCTGAACTATTAGTAATTTATCTTTTCTTTTTTGGTGGCAGTGGAGCCATCATGTATGTAGCATCAATTTTTGGCTATTATGAATACATAGAGATTAACGCATTTATTACTGGTTCAATGGCTATTGGTATTATTTCTGGAGCTTATTCAACTGAAGTATTTCGGGGTGCAATTCAATCTATAGACAAAGGCCAGTTTGAAGCAGCAAAAGTTCTTGGAATAAATAAGTTTGGGCAATTTTATAAAATAATACTTCCTCAGATGTTAAGACTTGCTATTCCAAATTTGAGCAATGTTTGGCAAATAACTTTAAAAGATACTTCTCTTATTTCAGTAACAGGATTAGTTGAAATAATGAGACAATCTTATATTGCAGCTGGATCAACAAGAGATCCACTATTTTTTTATTCTTTTGCAGCAGTTTTATATCTGCTGCTTACTTACGTGAGTATGAAATTAATTAACAAGTTAGAAGTAAAGTATAGCAGGGGATATTAATGGATTTAGATTTAATGATCACTAGTTTCCCCAAACTTTTAGGAGCAACAGTAGTTACTTTAAAATTATTATCTGCATCATTATTTTTTGGATTATTCCTAGGTCTTTTCTTTGCTATTTTAAGATTAAATAAGAATATATTTATCAATAAATTTGCTTATGGCTATTCATACATATTTAGAGGAACACCATTATTGGTACAGATTTTCATAATTTATTTTGGATTAGGACAAATCGAATATTTAAGAACAACTTTCCTTTGGGTTATTTTAAAAGAACCTTATTGGTGTGCAATAATAGCATTTACACTAAATACTGGTGCATATACTTCTGAAATTTTAAGATCTGCATTTCAAACCATAAAACCAGGCATTATTGAAGCTGGAAAAAGTCTAGGTATTTCAAATAAAATCATATTTTATAAAATTCAAATTCCAATCGCTATCAGACAATCACTTCCAGCATACGGTAATGAAATCATATTGATGATGAAAGGTACTTCACTTGCAAGCACAGTTACTTTAATGGATTTAACAGGTGTTGCTAAATATATAATTTCAACAACTTTTAAACCAATCGAAGTATTCATTGTTGCAGGTGGAATTTATTTGTTCATGACTTTTATCATTCATAATGTGATTAAATATTTAGAGAAAAAGTACAGCTTTCAACAATAAAAATGTTTTTATCAGAGAAACAAATTAATGAATATCAAAATGATGGTATAATAATAATTAGAGATGTATTTAAAGATTGGGTTGAGCCACTTAGAAAAGGATTTCAAAAAGTTTTAGATAGTCCAAGTAAGCACGGAAGAGAAAATGTAAGTGATGATAATGGAAGATTTTTTGAGGATTATTGTAATTGGGAGAGGATAGAAGAATTTAAGGATTGTTTATATAATTCACTTGGAGCCCAAATAGTTGCTGAAGCCACTAATTCTAAATCAACTCAAATTTTTCATGAACATATTTTTATAAAAGACCCAGGCACTAATAAGGAAACACCATGGCATCAAGATATGCCGTATTACTGTGTTGATGGCAATGATACCGGAAGTTTTTGGATACCATTAGATGAGGTTGATCATAAAAATAATCTTAAATTAATTTTAGGTTCTCACAAATGGTCAAAGTTAATTAGACCCACAAAATGGTCAAATAACCAATCTTGGTATGATGATGATAGTGCTTTTATGGATTTACCTCCTTCAAAAGAATTTGAAAAAAATATTTTAATTCCGGAACTAAGTTTAGGAGATGCTGTTTTATTTAATTTTAAAACTGTACATGGTTCAACAGGAAACAATTCTCCTAATTCACGAAGAGCATTTTCGATGCGATTTATAGGAGATGATGTAAAGTATATTGATAGAGGCGGACCAACTTCACCTCCATTTGATGGAATAAATTTAAAAACAGGAGATTTGATGAGAGATGATTGGTTTCCTAAAGTTTTTAGTAGCTAGTATATTCTTTAATTTCTTTAATACTTGATCCAGTGTGATTATTCATTTCTAATTTAATTTTTGCACGGTCATCATTCAAAAAATGGACATCTCTAGATAATTTTATAAATTTATCCCCAAAGTCTTTATTTTTTTCACAATCTCTTTTGTCATCCTCAATAACCCAAAGTTTAGCATTAATTTCTTTTAAATCTTGGAATAATTTATTTAGTTTATGATCAGATTTAACATTTTTTTCTAACTGATCTTTAAGAATCGAATGTTCATTCGATATAAATTTTAGTTTTTCAGGATCTTTAATTTTTTCTTTTTTAATTTCTAAGATTGAAATTTTGTCTAAAAGCTCACCTACCGATACTTCTACTATAATTTTATTCATTAAATTTTATACTATGTTAAATTGTTAAAAATATGTCTAATATTTTAATCATTAAACATGGATCTTTGGGTGATATAGCTCAAGCTTGTGGTGCAATTCAAGATATTTCTGAGAATCATAAAGAAGATGAAATTCATTTGCTTACAACCAAACCATACTTTGATTTATTTAAAAAAAATCCACACATTTCTAATGTTATTTTAGATAAGCGGTTATCAAGACTAAACCTGATTTATTTATATTCATTAATGAAAAGCATAAAAAAATATAATTTTACTAAAGTTTATGATCTTCAAAACTCAAGTAGAACAGCTTTTTATAAAAAAATTTTATTTCCAAAAGCAACAAAAGATACTTGGTCATCTACTGATACAACATTACCTGAAGGAACCACAAAACAAGATTTTGATAAAGACTCTGTTTTGTCTAGATTTGATTATCAATTGAAAACTTCAGGCATCAATACAAATCATACTTTGAAACCTGATTTTTCATGGAGCACAACAGACATATCTCAAATAAAAAATCACCATCAATTAGAAAAATATATACTTCTTTTTCCTTTTTGTTCTCCTCATTTAACTTCAAAGAAATGGCCTTATTATAATGAGTTAATTTCTATGATTAATGAAAAATCAGAAAATAAATTTAAAGTAGTAATTGCACCTGGTCCAAGTGAAATTAAAGATGCAACAAATATTAATGCACTCTGCGTTTTAGACAATGGCAAAGCTTTAGATATTTCTCAGTTAGCAACATTAATTAAAGATAGTTCGTTTGTTATTGCAAATGATACTGGACCAGCACATATGACAGCACACTTAGGATCAAAAGGAATTGCTTTATTTGGATCTCATACAACTCCTTTTAAAGTAAGTATTGAAAGAGAAAATTTTAAAGCAATACAAGCCCCTGAATTATCTAAGCTATCAGCAGAAAAAGTTTTTGAAAGACTTTCTGAAATTATTTCTTAATTTTTTCAATCACTCTTAAAAATACAGGAACTGTGAAAAGTATGAAAAGTAATCTAATTATATGGTGAAAAGCAACAAAGTCTGGGTCTAAATCAAAAGCAATTGCTATAACTGCTACCTCATAAATTCCTCCAGGGCTAAAAGATAAAATTAAAGTTAAAATATTTGTTTCAACAAAAAATGTTGCAGCATAGGCTGCAACTAAACCTAATACTACCAAAATAGTAGTAGCTACAATACTATGAAGAGAATTATTAGCTATCTCTTTAACAGTTTTTTCAGCAAACCTACAACCAACTGAAGAACCAAGAATTAGTAGACAAAAATTTACTGTTTCATCTGGTAATTTATATGATGCTATATCTGTAATTTGTAAGAAACCACTCGCAAACAATGTTCCAGATAGTAAAGCTGCAGGAATTCTAATTTTATCAAAAACAAAAATAAAAAATAAAGATGCAATAATAAGTAAAATTAAATTTAAATGATTTTGAGCCAAATAACTGAAGTCATCATTTAACAAAACATTGCTGTCAGTATTATTAACTACAATAAATGGAATGACAGTAATAATGATGATTAATCTAATTAAGTGAGAAGTTGCAACTTGGGATAAATCTGTTTTTTCATTTTCAGCTAAAATCATTAAAGGACCCAATGCGCCAGGAGCTGCTGAAAAGATTGAGGCTTTTTCCCCATAACTTGCAAATTTTTGAAGGTATTTAGCAACAACTAAAATACAAATTATTATGTAGATTAACATGATTAATGAAGTCCAAATCCAATCAAGCATTTGATTAAATAGATTTTGGTCTATGTAATTTCCAATATGCAAACCTAAAATTATCAAGATGAAACTTAATACAATTTTAGGCATAATGATTTTTAGACCTGATAAAGCTGCAATTGAAGTAACAATCATAGGTCCCAAAAACCAAGCTAGTGGAATATTAAAATATTGAGCAATGATTGCGCTAGGAAAAGAAATTATTAGAACAGAAATAAATTTAATTGAAAATACTTGTTTTGCATTTTCAAGATAAGATTTGATTTGATGTTTAATCATTCATTAAGCTTCTATCATCTACTATGTAAAAGATAAGAAAAAATGTATTAGTCAATAAAGTGAAAATTTAATTTTTAAAATAAATAAAATTCTAAGTTTTATTAATATTTTTTTTGAGAAAGTACTTTCAATTAAAAGTTGTGTTAATTAATTAGAGGTTGAATTAAGATTAAGACTATAATTAACTTACATTTTTAAATTAGAGAGGGATAAATAATGAAAAACTTAAAAAAAATAGTTTCGGTATTATTCTCAGCAATCCTATTATTCTCAGCAACAACCACAAGCTCATTAGCAATTGACAAATTGCACTTTGTAATTGGTGGTGGTGCTGGTGGTGGTTGGGATGGAACTGCTAGAGGTACTGGAGAAGCTTTAACAAAAGCTGGAATGTTAAGTAGTGCATCATTTGAAAATATGTCAGGTGGTGGTGGTGGTAAAGCTTTAGCTTACATGATTAATACTAAACCTGCTAATACAGTTTTAGTTCAATCAACACCATTAGTATTAAGATCAATTACTAGACACAAAGGTTATGTAAAAGGAAGTGGAACTTTATCATATAAAGATGTTGTGCCAATCGCTGGTGTAATTGGTGACTATGGTGCTATCGCAGTTGCAAAAAGTTCATCTTTTAAAAACTTTAAGGATGTAGTTGATGCATATAAAAAAGATCCAAATTCAGTTAAAATGGCTGGAGGATCAGTAAGAGGAAGTATGGACCATTTAATTGGTGCTTTAGCTTTCCAAGCTGCAGGTGCAGATCCGAATGCTGTTCAATACATTCCTTATGATGCTGGTGGAAAAGCTTTAGCTGGACTTTTATCTGGAGAAACTCAAATCATATCAACTGGTTTAGGTGAATTGATGGGTGCAAGAGACCAAGTGAGAATTATTGGTATTACTGCTCCTTCAAGAGTTTCTGATGCACCAGATGCACCAACTCTTAAAGAACAAGGATATGATGTACAATTCGTTAACTGGAGAGGTTTCTTTGGCCCTCCAGGTATGAGCAATGCTGATAGATCAGCTATTGCAAAAATGCTAGGCGATGTACAAAAAACTCCTGAATGGGAAACTGTCAGAGCAAGAAATGCTTGGGTTAATATTTATAATCCAGAAGGCAAGTTTGTTTCTTTCTTAGAAAAACAAACTCAAGAAATGACAGCTCTTATGAAAAAACTAGGAGTTATATAATCCTTAGGATTATTTGAAATAAGAGCAGTGAATATAAATACTACAAAAATTATATCACTGCTCTTTTTTATTTTTTCAGCATTTTATTTATATACTGCTTACCAGATTCAAGTATTTGCATTTGATGAAAATGCACCGTTTAATGCACGAACATTTCCAATCTATTTAGGTTATGCAGGATTATTTTTTTCTGGATTAAAACTTATTTTACCAGATCCAAATACAATTAAAGTAGAACATAAAAGCTTAGAGTATAAAAAAACAGGCATTCTTATACTGATTGCAATTATTTATGGAGCTACAATTTTAAAAGTTGGATATTTTTTAACTACGTCTTTATTTTTATTTGCGTCATATTATTTTTTAGGAGAACGAAGATGGATTTTAATGTTTTTATTATCCTTTCCATTTGTTGCTGCCTTTATGTATCTCCTACACGGCATTCTTGATATATATTTGAGAGATCCATTCTTACAATCAATAGGAGTTATGGGATGATTGAAGGAATATTAATTGGATTAACAACAGCACTTACTTTTCAAAACATATTAATGGTTATGGTTGGTTGTTTTTTTGGAACAATCATTGGAATGCTTCCTGGTCTTGGGCCAATGACAGCTATCGCATTGATGATACCAATTACCTATGGTTTCGATCCTGCAACAGGATTAATTTTGATGGCTGGTGTTTATTATGGAGCAGTATTTGGTGGTTCTACTTCTTCTATATTGTTAAATGCACCAGGTGTTCCTGGAACAGTTGCCACTTCATTTGATGGTTATCCTATGGCACAACAAGGTAAGGCGGGTAAGGCTTTAGCGATTGCTGCATGGAGTTCGTTTGCAGGTGGAACATTATCTGCAATTTATTTATTATTTATGGCACCAAGTTTATCAAAAGTAAGTTTATCTTTTAGATCGCCAGATTATTTTGCCTTAATGATTTTAGGTTTAACAGCGATTGCTGCTTTTTCTTCTAAGGGACAATTTTTAAAAGCAATGATGATGGTTGTACTTGGCTTGATGTTAGCATCAGTTGGTCAAGATAGTTTGTCTGATATTACAAGATTTACATTTAACAATATGAACTTAACTGACGGGATTAGCTTTGTGTTAGTTGTGATGGCAACATTTGCAATGAGTGAAGCCTTAACAATTATTTTAAAAAGAAATGATCCAACCAGTGCCGCTAAACAAGTTTCTTTAACTGAACTTGGTTCTATTAAAATTAATAAAGAAGAACGAACAAAAATGTATAAAACAATCCCAAGATCCTCAGTAATTGGTTTTTTAATTGGTGTTTTACCTGGAGCTGGTGCAACAATTGCATCATTTTTAGCTTATGGAATGGAAAGAAACGTAGTTAGTGACGAAGAAAAAGAAAAATTTGGTAAAGGAAGTGTAAATGGTTTATCTGCACCAGAAACTGCAAATAATGCAGCTTGCTCAGGTTCTTTTGTGCCAATGCTTACCTTGGGAATTCCTGGAAGTGGAACAACCGCGGTAATGCTAGGTGCACTTTTGGGATTTGGTGTTCAGCCTGGTCCTAGACTTTACATGACAAATCCAGAGATTTTTTGGTCAATAATTATGTCTATGTATATTGGAATGGTAATTCTTCTTATATTAAACTTACCACTCATTCCTTATATAGCTAGAATTCTTGCTGTTCCTAAAAATTATTTAATTCCTTTAATTTTATTTTTCTCTGTTACTGGGATTTACGTAATGTCGTTTAATAATTTTGATATTTATTTAATGATTGGAATAGCTGTAGTAGCTACCTTTTTAAGATTATATGATTTTCCAATGCCACCTTTGATATTAGCTTTTGTACTTGGTGGATTGATGGAAGAAAATCTTAGAAGGTCTTTGTTATTAAGTAATGGTTCATGGGAATTTTTGTGGGATAGAACTTTAACTGCATGTATATTAGCTACTACAATTTTAATTGTAGTTTGGCATATCTACAAAACTTTTAAGAAGAAAAATTAAGATTTAATATCTATTCGTTTTCTTATAATTTCTTTATCAAGCTTCATTTCACGATATGACATAATGATAACCCCTATAAATATTACACTTGCACCAATCCAGATGAAGAGGTCGGGTGTTTCACTAAAAACATAATATCCAATTAAAGAAGCAAACACTAAACTTAGAAATGAGTATGGTTGTGTCATACTAACATCTACTAATTTGTATGCGTGATTAATGCAAAGATGCAACAATGTACCAAATAAACCTGCAAAAAATAAATAAATCAAAGTTTGAAAACTAGGTGTTTGCCAATAAAACAACGCAATAATGAAACTAAAAATTGTCATATACGTGTATCCATAAGATAAAATAGTAATCGAACTATCATCTTTTGCGATAGTTTTTGTAATTATAATCACTATTGACCACATAAAAGACGATGCCAGTGCCATATAAACTCCAAGAGAAATTTCAATTATTCCTGGTCTTAAAATTATTAACATTCCTATAAATCCTAAAACCAGTGCAAAACTCCTGTATATGTAAATTTTTTCTCCAAGAAACAAAACAGCCAAGATAGTTACTATGAAAGGAACAACAAAAGATATTGCTGTAGCTTTTTCAATTGGCATCATCACTAAAGCTGAGAAATATAACAGCATTGAAGGTAAATTTAAAACTGCTCTTAAAAAATGTTTTTTATGATGATTTGTTTTAAAAACTGTAAATTTAGTTTTTAACATATACGGAAAAATAATTAGGAAACCAAATAAAAATCTAAAAAAACCTGCAACATAAACATTAACTTCCTCTTGTGCTAATTTTAAAAAAGGTTAACATCAATGTTCCACAAAAAACTGAAATTATAATTAAAAAAATTGCTAATTTATTATTTGAAATCAATTTAGTATCTTTTTGTATTCTTCAATTATTTTTGACCATTGAAATTTATTCGCAAATTCTTTCGCATTTTTCCCAAGCTCTAAATATTTTTTATTTTCCAACAATGATTTAATAGAAGAATAAATATCATCGAGATTATTTCCATCACATATTAAACCAGTTTTTTCATGATCAATTGCGTCTGCGGCACCACCATCTTTACCACCAATTGATGGAATACCATATTGTGCAGCTTCAACATACGCTATACCAAAACCCTCAACTGATTTTTTATGAATTATAGATGGCATTACAAATATATTTGATTTTGAAACTAAAGCATTTTTTAGATCATTACTAATATCTTTAAAAAACATAACTTGCGCTTCAAGATCTAATTCTTTTACTAGCTTCTTAATATTTTCTTCTTCCTCTCCATATCCAACACAAATGTAAACAATATCAGGATAAATTTGTTTTAAATTCCTTAAAGCCATTACTATTTTTTCATGATTTTTACGTTTATCAAATCTTGAAACTGTAATTAATCTAGGATTTTTAACTTTAAGTATACTTTCAACTTTATCTAAAGTTTTTTTATTTAATTCTTCGGCTGGATCCACACCTGGATTTATTACAATTACTTTATTTGCATTAACACCAATTTCTATCGCAAGATTTTTTGTAAACTGAGAATTTGCTATAACTTTTTCAACATTATTTAAAACACTAACTACTCTTTTATTTTGACTAGAACCTTTAGGATGGTTGATTTCTTTACTATGAATTAAACAGTATTTTTTTTTAGAAGTTTTAATAAGTTCTAAACTTTTCCAGTGATCAGCAATAATACCATCTACTTTATTTTCTTTGATATATTCATTAATTAATTGTGCTTTTCTATATTTTCTAAGTAGTTTAATTCCACCAACTCTTTCGATAGAAAAGGAAGTTTGTTCATCAAAATCTTTGTGACCCTCTATATGATCTGCAAAAACTTTTATCATAAAGTTTTTTGATAGTTCTCTTGAAAGGCCCCACATTAGACTTTGCATCCCACCAAGTTCAGGCGGGAATGATCTAGTTACAATTAGATACATTAATCATACTTCCATTTAATACCACAGCCTGCACTGGGTATTTGATCTTCAGGACCTTTTCCAGTTTCAGCAATTTGTCTCATTGCTGTTAGCAGATCACTTTCTCCTTCTTTAACTGGAATAAACTTTTTAAGTTCTCTTAATCGTCCTCTATATTGAAGTTCTAGATTTTTATTATAACCAAAGAAATCTGGAGTACATACAGCATCATATGCTTTAGCAATTTCTTGAGTTTCATCATGTAAGTAAGGAAAATTGAAATTATTTTCATGTGAAAACTTAATCATGTTATCAAACGAGTCGTCTGGATAATTAACAAAATCATTTGAGCAGATAGCAACTGAGTTGATACCAATTTTGTTTAATTCACTACAATCTTCAACTAATTCTTTTGTAATTGCTTTAACATATGGACAATGATTACAGATAAACATTATCAAAGTTCCATTTTCACCTTTGATATCACTTAAGGACAGAATTTTATTATCAGTAGATTTTAATTCAAATGGAATAGCTTTTTGACCAAAATCACATATTGGAGTTTGTATAGGCATAATGTAAAATATATAGATTATGTTTTATGATTTAAAAGATAAAAAACCAAAAAACTCTGGCGAAAATTGGGTAGCGCCTAATGCTACAATAATAGGA
>CACDQB010000011.1 GCA_902554795.1 uncultured Pelagibacteraceae bacterium
TTAGTCTGTCCATGACATCCAAAACTCCTTCAAAATGACCTTTTCTATATTTCGCACAAAGAATTAAATCTTTTTTGTTTAATTTAATTTTAGATTTAGATTTATTTTTATAAATATCTTTGAATCTTGGAATATAGACAAAATCAACTTTTTTAGTTTTTTTTAAAATTTTAAGATCTTCATTAATATTTCTAGGATAAGATTTTAAATCTTTTTTATTATTGAACTGCTTTGGATTAACAAAGATGCTAACAATTGTGATTTTACAGAGTCTTTTTGATTTATTTATAAGTGATAAATGACCTTTGTGTATACCTCCCATTGTGGGTACAAAACCCAAGTCATTAAATGGCCTTAATGATTCAAATAATGAGGAGTTGTCTAATAAAATTTTCATTTGTATTAAAATATTTAATAAGTAAAACATTTAAATGATTAAACAAGCAATTATTCCCTTAGCTGGTTTAGGCACGAGGTTACTGCCTTTAACTAGTGTTTTTGCTAAAGAGCTTTTACCTATAAATGGAAAGCCGGGAATTGAATATATTCTTGATGAATGTGTTGATGCCGGAATTAAAGAAATAGTTTTTATAATATCTACTAAGAAACAAATGATTAAAAAATATTTTTACAGTGATAATTTTTATAAAAATATTATTAAAAAAAAGAAAGATCAAAGAATAATCAGTGAGTATAAAAAAATATTAAAATATAAAAAAAAAATAAAATTCGTTTATCAAAATATTCCTAAAGGTACAGGTGATGCTGTTCTTAAAACTCAAAAATATATCAAAAATAAATATTTTTTAATGTTGTTACCCGATGATTTAATAATAAAAAAAAATTGTTCAAAAGAGATGATCAAAGTTCATAAGAAATATAGTGCTTCTGTTATGGCATCTATGAAAGTAAATAAAAGAACTGTTTCAAGATGGGGAATTTATAAATTAAATAAAAAATTAAATAAAAGAAATTATACAATTAATGGTGTTGTAGAAAAACCATCAATTAAAGAAGCACCATCAAACAATGCAGTTATAGGAAGATATATACTGCCCCGTACAATTTTTAAAAAACTTAAATCATTAAAGCCGAGTAAGGGAACTGAAATTCACATAACAGATGCAATCCAGCAATTAATAAATGATAAAGAGAAATTTGTAGCTCATGATTTTGAGGGAAAATATCTTGATTGTGGAACAATGAAAGGTTACATCAATTCTTCTAAAGTAATAGGTAAATTATGAAATTATGCATGATTGGTACAGGTTATGTAGGTTTAGTTAGTGGTGTTTGTTTCGCTGATTTAGGTAACGATGTTATATGTGTCGATAAAGATGTTTATAAAATTACTAATTTAAAAAAAGGTATTATACCAATTTATGAACCAGGTTTAGAAGAATTAGTTTTAAAGAATTATAAAAACAAAAGACTTAATTTTTCAACAAACTTAAAAGAAGCAGTTAAAAAGTCAGATATTGTTTTTATATGCGTTGGAACTCCAACAAAAAAAAATAGTAATAATGCTGATCTAAATCAAGTTTATTCAGTAGCAAAAGAAATATCAAAATCTATAAATAAATTTAAAATTATAATAAATAAATCCACAGTTCCTGTAACAACAGGTGATGAAGTAGAGAAGATTATTTCTAAAAAAGTAAACAGAAGTTATTTTTCAGTAGTTTCAAATCCAGAATTTTTAAGAGAAGGAGAGGCAATTAGAGATTTTATTTATCCTGATAGAGTTGTTATTGGGAGTAATGATAAAAAATCTGAAAAAATATTGAAAAATTTGTATTCTCCTCTAATTTCTAAAGGTGCAAAGTTTGTATCTACTAATAGACGAGCTGCAGAATTAATTAAATATGCTTCAAATGCTTTCTTAGCAACAAAAATTACATTTATTAATGAAATTGCAAATTTATGTGAAAAAACTGGCATTGATGTTGAGGATATTTCCATAGGTATTGGTCTTGATAAAAGAATTGGAAGTAGATTTTTAAGAGCAGGACCTGCTTATGGAGGATCATGTTTTCCAAAAGATACTAAAGCAATTGTCTCTACTGCAGAAAAATTTAAAACTAATTTATCTGTTATAAAAAGTGTTATTAAATCAAATGAAATCAGATCAAATATATTACAAAAAAGAGTTAATTTGATATTGAAAAATAAAATTAAAAACAAAAAAATATCCTTTTTGGGAGTTACATTCAAAGCCAATACGGATGATATGAGAGACTCTTCTAGTTTGAAATTAATTCCTTATTTATCTAAAAGAGGTGCAAAAATTAAATATTTTGATCCAACTGGTTCTAAAAAAGAATTTAATAAATTAAATAATGTTAAATTTTCAAAATCAATACAAGATTCTATCGAAGGGTCAGATTTAATTATTATTCATACAGAATGGAATGATTTTAAATCAATTAATTTCAAAAAATATTCTAAAAATAAAAATCTTATTATTTACGATATGAGAAATATTTTTTCTCCTAATAAGATTAAAAAAATGGGTTATAAATATTTTGGAATTGGAAGATAAAATTAATTTAATTCAAAAATAGCATCTACTTCAACTGATACTCCAAGCGGCAAACTATTTGTACTTACTGCAGCTCTTGTGTGCATTCCAGCATCACCAAATATTTTAGCAATTAAATCGGAAGCACCGTTAATTACTTTTGGTTGTTCAGTAAAATCTTCTGTTGAATTAACAAAACCTGTTAATTTTATACATGATTTAATTTTAGATAGATCACCATTACATGCTTCTTTAGCCTGAGCAACAATACTTAATCCACATCTTTTGGCAGCATCATATCCTTGTTCTGTTGATAAATCTTTTCCAATTTTACCTTTTATTAATTCACCATTTTCTGCTATCGAGATTTGACCAGATATAAATAAAAGATTTCCTGTAATTTTTGTAGCAACATATGAACCTACAGGGGGCTTAGCTTCAGGGAGTTGAATTTTCAGTTCTTGAATTTTTTTTTCAAAGTTCATGGTTTACTCCTTTTTTTTAATTTTATTCTTTACATTATTGATTATTTTTTTTGTACCCACGGTTATCTGCTTAGTTTTTTTTGCAGAACCTTCTTTAATTTGTTTATTTTTCTTATTAGCAGCTGCTTGAATATTTTTAGCTGTACAAGTTAAGTACTGTTTTGAAAGCTTTTTCATTTCAGAGCAATCTTTTTTTTCAGCTAATACTGGCATAGTATTTATTAAGTAAACTGTTAAAATAATTAATATTGTTCTCACTTTTTTTTCTTTCCCTTTGACTTTTTATTCTTATCGTATTCTCTCCTTTTCTCAATTAGTATAAGAGCTTCTTCCATAGTTAGCTCCACTGGATCTTTTTCTTCTGGTATTGTTGCATTTAGACTTTTGTATTTAATGTATGGACCATATTGACCTTTCATGATTCGGACTGGCTTTTTATCTTCAGGATGTTCTCCCAAGTCTTTTATGATTGAAGATGACATTCTTCCAGGTTTGGCCTCTGCAATGAGTGTGATAGCTCTATTTAACCCAATTGAAAAAATTTCTTCAACATTCTCTATTCTAGCTGATTTATTTTCACATTTTAAATACGGTCCAAACCTGCCTGTATTTAAGGTGATTTCTTTTTGATTCTCAGGATTAATACCCAATGATTTAGGAAGTGAGCATAAAAATTTAGCTTTTTCTAAATCTATACTTTCTAATTCAATTCCTTTTGGAATAGATACATTTTTCAATAGTTCATTTACTTCTGTTTTCTTTTTTTTTGTTTTCTTTCTTTTTTTATTTTTTTCTTCTTCAATATTTTCTTCAAGAATTTTCTCATATTGAAGGTAGGGACCAAATCTTCCATTTTTTAGAAAAATATCATTTCCGTTTTCATGTTTACCAAGAAATTTTGGTTCTGCTAATTGTGACTGAGCAGCCGCTTTTGCTTTAGATAATGGTCTTGTAAATTTACATTCAGGATAGTTTGAGCATCCAATAAAAGCACCGCCTCTAAAACTATTTTTTAAACTTAGTGAACCAGTATCACATAACTGACATTTTCTAACTATCTTTCCTTCTTTATCAGTGTCAAATATTAATGCTCCCAAACTCTCATTTAAAAGATCCAAAACTTCTCTGGTTCTTTTTTCTTTTACCTCTGAAACATTGCTATTAAAGTCTTTCCAAAACATCTCTAGAACTTTTAACCAACTTTCTTTTCCAGAAGTTATTTCATCTAACTGATCCTCCAATCCAGCTGTAAAGTTATAATCTACATACTTTGAAAATAATTTTTCTAAGAAAGCAGAAATTAATTTACCTCTGTCAGTTGGGAAAAATCTTTTATTAACTATTTCTGCATAACCTCTATTGGCTATTGTTGAAATTATACTTGCGTAAGTTGAGGGTCTACCAATTCCTAACTCTTCTAATTTTTTAACTAAACTTGCCTCTGAGTAACGTGGGGGAGGTTGAGTGAAATGTTGTTCATCGATAAGAGCTTCTATATTAATTGGTCCTTTCGACATCTCAGGTAAAATTTGCTCATCATCATCTTTACTTTGATTTGAATAAACTTTTAAAAATCCATCAAATTTCAAAACTGATCCGCTTGATTTGCATATAGTTTTACCGTCTTCAGACTCAATCGTTATTGTATTTCTATCAAATTTTGCTGTTTCCATTTGAGACGATAGTGCTCTAGACCAAATTAAAGAATATAATTTTTGCTGGTCAGAACTTAAATATTTTTTTACTGAATCTGGATTTCTATTAATATCTGTTGGTCTTATTGCTTCATGGGCTTCTTGAGCATTTTTTGCTTTTTTTCCTGAGTAATTATTTGGATTATCTGGTAAGTATTCGTTTCCATATTCATTTTTTATAAAATTTCTAAAATCAGAAACAGCATCAGCTGATAAATTAGTTCCATCTGTTCTCATATAAGTAATTAAACCAACTGTATCTCCCTCAATTTCTATTCCTTGATAAAGTTTTTGTGCTATTTGCATTGTTCTTGACGCACCAAACCCTAATCTACTTGACGCAACTTGTTGAAGTGTTGAAGTAGTAAATGGCCCTGATGGATTTCTACTAACAACTTTTGAGGAAATATCAGTTATGTTAAATTTTTTGGTCTTAATAGTGGAAATTGCCTTTTCAATTTCCTCTTTATTTTTAAATGAGAATTTTTCAATTTTTTTACCATCAAGTTGAGAAATACTCGCTGTAATTTTGCTTTTGTTTTTATCCTGAAAATTAATACTTAAAGTCCAAAATTCTTCAGGTTTGAATAATTCAATTTCATGTTCTCTTTCAGTAATTAATTTCAGTGCAACAGATTGAACTCTACCTGCTGATTTTGAACCAGGGAGTTTAGTCCAGAGTATTGGTGATATATTAAATCCCACCAAATAATCTAATGCTCTTCTGGCCATGTATGCATCAACTAATAAGGGTTCTATCTGTCTTGGATTTTCAATACCATGTGTGACAGCTTTTTTTGTTATTTCGTTAAATACAACACGTTCAATTTCTTTATCCTTTAAAAGTTTTTTTTCATCTAAATACTCTTTTACATGCCATGCTATTGCTTCACCCTCACGATCTGGGTCAGTAGCAAGAATTATTTTTGAAGAATCTTTCGCAGCATCAGTAATTTCTTTTAAATATTTTTTTGAAAAGCTATCAACTTCCCATTCCATTTTAAAATTTTGATCAGGATCAACTGATCCATTTTTTGAAGGAAGATCCCTAATATGACCATAGCTAGCTAAAACGGTATAGTTATCACCTAAATATTTATTAATTGTTTTCGCTTTAGCAGGGCTTTCAACTATGACTAGATTCATAAAATAACAAACTACTCAAAAGAGTTTGATAGTCAAATTAATAAATTTTTGTCTTAGTTTCTTCTTTATTTTTCAAGCGTTTAATATTTTCTCTGTGGGTAAAAAATATTAAAATAAACATTATTGCGTAAAAAAATACATTTTCTAAACCCTCCAAAATTAAAATATAAACAGGTATAGAAAGTGATCCTATCAATGAAGCTAAAGATGAGTATTTAGAAATAAAAAAAATTATTAACCAACAAATACCAAATACTAAACCAAAAATAATATTTAAAGAAAAAAGTATCCCAACATATGTAGCCACACCTTTGCCACCTTTAAATTTTAACCAAACAGGAAACACATGGCCTATAAAAGCACATAAAGCTGATATATATACCGCATCAGGGAAATTAATTTTTACATATAAAACAGGTATTACTGCTTTTAGTACATCAAGTATTAGTGTCGAATAACCAATTAGTTTATTACCAGTCCTTAAAGCATTTGTCGCACCAATATTACCAGAGCCTATCTCTCTAATATCTTTTTTTAAAAATATTTTAGTTAAAATTAATCCAAAAGGAATTGATCCCATTAGGTATGAGATTGTACCTATTATAAAAAGTTCCATTTTTATATTTTAAATAATTCTATACCTTTTACAAATGTATTGGTTACTTTTCCTTGAAGTTTCTTATCTTCAATTGAAGTATTTTTAGATTTAGAGATTAAATTTTCTTTTTTTACAATCCATGGTTTATTGATATCCACTATACAAAAATCTGCATCATTACCAATAGACAGGTTTCCTTTATTTATATTTAATATCTTTGCTGGGTTAGATGTTAAAGCTTGGATAATAGTTTCAAGTTTTACAGATCCGTTATGAAATAATTCTAAACTTAAAGACAATAATGTTTCAATACCAGATGCACCTGTTGCAGCTTGAGCAAAAGTTAATCTTTTAGATTCTTCATCTTCAGGTTTGTGGTCTGAAACAATTACATCAATAGTTTTATCTTTTAATCCTTGAACTAAAGCTTCTCGATCTTCTTCTCTTCTCAGTGGAGGTGATAATTTTAAAAATGTTCTAAAATCACCAATATCGTTTTCATTTAATGAGAGATTGTTTATTGATACACCACAAGTAAATTTAACATTTTGTTTACGTTCCTTAATTATATCTACAGATTTTCCAGCTGAAAGTTGAGATATATGATATCGACATTTTGTTTTTTCTAGGAGAGTAAGATCTCTTTCTATTATAATTCTTTCAGCAATATCCGGTATGCTTGATAAGCCTAGTTTTGTTGCAATAATACCAGAATTAATCATTCCATTTTTTGCTAAATCGTAATCCTCAGCATGTTGCATTATAAGACATCCCAAATCTTTAGCTGAATTCATAATTCTAGACATAAGTCTAGTATTTTGAATTGTTTTTACTCCGTCAGTAAAAGCAATAATTCCTTTTTTAGCTAGTAAACCAAATTCAGTCATATTGGTGCCATCAGTGTTTTGAGTTAATGAAGCGCAAGGAAAGATATTTATTTTAGACTTATCACGTCCTCTTCTTTTTAAAAAATCTACAATTGATACATTATCTATAATTGGATCTGTATTAGGCATGGTTACGACGGAAGTTACTCCACCAGACAATGCTGCATTACTTAAAGTCCTAAAATTTTCTTTATATTCATATCCTGGCTCGCCTACAAAAACTCTCATATCCACTATCCCAGGAAATATATATTTACCCTTTAAGTCAGTAGGTTTTTCTCTAGTTGGTAAATTGTTTGTATTTACCTTTTTTCCTATTGCTTCTATCTTTCCGTCTTCTCCAATTATTAATCCACCATTTTCGTTTATGGAATTATGAGGATCTATAATATTTGCATTTATAAAGTATTGTTTTTTCATTTATTCACAAAATATTTTTAAACATGCCATTCTTACAGCAACACCTAATTCAACTTGTTCCTTAATTACACTTTTGTTTATGTCATCTGCTAATCTTGTATCAATCTCTATTCCTCTATTCATTGGACCAGGATGCATAATTAAAGCATCTGACTTTGCATGATCAAGTTTATCTGGCGTTAATCCATAATATTCATAGTATTCTCTATTCGATGAAAGATATGAACTGGTCATTCTTTCATTTTGCAACCTAAGCATCATTACAATATCACAATCTTTGAGACCCTTTTTCATATCAGTAAAAGTGTTTACACCAAATTTTTCAATTTCTTTTGGCATTAGGTTAGATGGAGCAACTATATTAACCTCAGCTCCTAACATTGTAAGAAGATAAATATTTGATCTAGCTACTCTTGAATGAAGTATATCTCCACATATTGCTATTTTTAATCCTTGAATTTTTTTTTTTCGATTTCTAATTGTTAATGCATCTAATAATGCTTGGGTAGGGTGTTCGCGTCTACCATCACCAGCATTTAATACGACACAATTAACTTTTTGAGATAACAGATTACAAGCACCAGAGTCTTGATGTCTGATCACAATTATATCAGGATGCATTGCATTTAAGGTCATTGCTGTATCAATCAAAGTTTCACCTTTCTTAATTGCAGAGTTACCCATATTCATTGACATAACATCCGCACCAAGTCTTTTTCCAGCAAGTTCAAATGAGCTTTGAGTTCTAGTTGATGGCTCAAAGAATAAATTTATTTGTGTTTTACCTCTTAACACATCAATTTTTTTATTTTTACTCTGATTTAATTTTATGAAAGCTTCTGACTCATCCAGGATATAATTAATATCATTAACTGATAAATCTTGGATACCTAACAGATGTTTTTGTGAGATTTTAATAGCTTTATTGGTTTTAATTGCCATTAAAATTAACTCTATAGCTATAAAGCCCCTAAATGGCAAGGATTAATTATTTAAATAATCTATAGCTCCTTGAAGAATAAATGCAGCTGCGTTTTGATCTATGTATTTTTCACGCTTAGAGACATTAATATCAAGCTGACTGGATAGATTAAATGCTCCAACAGTTGAAAGTCTTTCATCCCATAAGCAAACTTCTACATCAATATTTTGGTCTATATTTTTAGATACATCACTAACTGATTGAGCAGAAGGACCTAATGAACCATCCATGTTAATTGGATATCCAATGATAATTCCTTTAATATTGTTTTCCTCTATTATTTTTTTTAATTCGTTTATTAGATCATCATTGTTGGTTTTATTGATCGTTTTAAAAGGTGTTGCTATTGACTGTTTTTCATCACAAATTGATACACCGATTCTTTTTGAACCAAGATCTAAACCAATCAATCTAGAGGTTTCAGACTGTTTTTTTTTGAATTCTTCAATAGTGATCATATTGTATATTTTAAACTTAAGTGATAGTTTGCGACATATTTAAATACCATATGAGCATCGATCTTAAAACAATAAAGCATATATCTAAACTATCAAGAATTTCTGTAGATGAGAAAAAAGCAGAGAAACTTGCAGGAGATTTAAATTCAATTTTCGATTTTATTGAAAAACTTAACGAATTAAAAACTGACAATGTTGAACCATTAACTTCTGTTGCTGAAACAACTCTAAAACTAAGGTCAGATGAAGTAAAAAGTAAAAACTTAAGAGATCAAGTAATAAAGAATTCTCCTAAGGAAAATGAAGATTATTTTGTAGTACCAAAGGTAATTGAATAATGTCAGATATAACTAAACAATCATTATCTGAGTTAGTAGAAAATATAAAAGGTAAAAAACTTTCCTCAAGTGAAGTTACTAAAGCATTTGTTGAAAGATCTGAAAAATCAAAAGAATTAAATGCATATATAACTGAAGATTATGCAAATGCTTTAAATAAAGCAAAAAAATTTGATGAAAAACCTAATCTTGATCTGAAATTACCTGGCATTCCAATGGCTGTAAAAGATTTATTTTGTACAAGAGATTTAAGAACTACGGCAGGTAGTAAGATTTTAAATAACTTTGTTCCAACATACGAGTCAACAGTCACACAAAACATTTGGAATGAAGGAGCTATCTTAATGGGTAAATTAAATTGTGATGAATTTGCAATGGGTTCATCTAATGAAACTAGTTTTTTTGGCAATGTACAAAACCCAATTGATAAAAATTTAGTTCCAGGAGGATCCTCTGGTGGATCGTCTTCTGCTGTAGCAGCTCAATTAACACCAATAACTATTGGAACAGATACAGGTGGATCTATAAGACAGCCTGCTTCATTTACTGGAACTGTCGGATTAAAACCTACTTATGGTAGTTGCTCTAGATACGGAATTGTAGCATTTGCATCATCTCTAGATCAAGCTGGTCCAATGGCACAAAATGTTAAAGATTGTGCATTGTTACAGGAAGTTATTAGCACTTATGATGAAAAAGATTCTACTTCAATAGATTTTAAAAGAAACGAGTACAGCAAAGAATTAACAAAAGATATCAAAGGTAAAAAAATAGGAATACCCAAAGAATATAGAGTAGATGGCATGCCTAAAGAAATAGAAGACCTGTGGAAAAAAGGTATTGAATACGCAAAAGATTGTGGTGCTGAGATTATCGATATATCTCTACCTCACACTAATTATGCACTACCAACTTATTACATCGTAGCACCAGCAGAGGCCTCATCTAATTTGGCTAGATACGACGGTGTTAAATACGGTTTTAGAGCTGAAGGAGAAAATCTTATTGATATGTATGAAAAAACTAGATCTGAAGGATTTGGTGCTGAAGTTCAAAGAAGAATAATGATTGGAACTTATGTTTTATCCTCAGGATATTATGATGCTTATTATCTTAAAGCTCAAAAGGTAAGAAAACTTATTAAAAATGATTTTGATGAAGCTTATAAAAAAGTTGATGCAATTCTAACCCCATCTACTCCAAGTTCAGCTTTTAAAATTGGTGAAAAAACAAATGATCCAGTTTCAATGTATTTAAATGATATTTTTACTGTTCCTGTGAATTTAGCTGGTTTGCCTGGAATTTCTATACCTGCAGGCCATGATGCTAAAGGATATCCATTAGGATTGCAGATAATTGGTAAAGCCTTTGATGAACAAAATATTTTAAATATTGCATACGCTATGGAAGAAAAAATTAATTTTAAAAACAATATTACTGATTGGTGGCTTTAGTGAGTACGAACAAAACTGAATATCTAATTAATAGACATGATAATCAATATGAAGTTGTTATTGGTTTAGAAGTTCATGCACAAGTTACATCGCAGTCAAAATTATTTTCAACATCAGCAACTAAATTTGGAGCTGAACCAAATACCCAAGTAAGTTTAGTTGATGCAGCATTTCCTGGAATGTTGCCAGTAATAAACGAGTATTGCGTAAAACAAGCTATTAAAACAGGGATAGGTTTAAAAGCTAAAATCAACAAGAGATCTGTCTTTGATAGAAAAAATTATTTTTATGCTGACTTACCTCAGGGGTATCAAATCTCACAATTCAAAGATCCAATTGTAGGTGAAGGTAAAGTAATTCTTGATATGCCAGATGGTCAAAAAGAAGTAGGTATAGAAAGATTACACTTGGAGCAAGATGCGGGCAAAAGCATTCATGATCTAGATCCGAAAAATACTTTTGTAGATTTAAATAGATCAGGGGTGGCTTTAATGGAAATTGTAAGTAAACCTGACCTAAGGTCCCCAGATGAAGTAAATGCATATATTAAAAAATTAAGATCTATAATGAGATATTTAGGCACCTGTGATGGAAACATGCAGGAAGGATCTTTAAGAGCCGATGTAAATGTATCTGTTAGAAAAAAAGGTTCAAAAGAGTTTGGAACCAGATGTGAGATTAAAAATGTTAACTCAATAAAATTCATGCAGATGGCAATTGAATACGAGGCTAATAGACAAGTTGATTTAATTGAGGATGGTCAAGAGATTGATCAAGAAACAAGACTTTTTGATACTAAAAAAAATGAAACTAGATCAATGAGATCAAAAGAGGATGCTCATGATTATAGATATTTTCCAGATCCAGACTTATTGCCATTAGAAGTTTCAGATGATTTTATTGAAAACTTAAGATCAGAAATTCCTGAGCTACCAGATGAAAAGAAAAAAAGATTTATAGAAAAATTTAAATTATCACCTTACGAAGCAAACATTTTAGTTTCAGATATTGAAACATCAAATTACTTTGAAAATGTAATTAAGAAATCTGATGTAAAACTTGCAACAAATTGGATAATTGGTGAATTATTTGCAGCGTTAAATGAAAAAAATTTAGAAATAACAGAAAGCCCTATAAGTGCAGGTAACTTATCAAAGTTAATTAATTTAATTAAAGATGGAACAATCTCTGGAAAAATTGCAAAAACAGTTTTTGAGCAAATGATGGAAGGAGACAAGGATCCTCAAAAAATTGTTGAAGAAAAAGGTTTAAAACAAGAAAGTGATCCAAAAGCACTTGAGGCACTGATAGATAAGGTTATTGATGATAATAGAGATAAAGCCACTGAATATAAATCAGGTAAAGTTAAATTATTTGGTTTCTTTGTAGGTCAAGTAATGAAAGTTTCTGGTGGAAAAGCAAATCCTCAATTAGTCAATGAGATTTTAAAGAAAAAACTTTAGAATTTATGGGTTCAGACCTAAACATAACTAAAGAACTCCAAGAGTACATTTTAAGTCATGGATTTGACTTACATCCAGTCCAAAAAGAAATAATTGATTACAACGGATCTCTTGGTGATATCAAAAGAATGCAAATCTCAATTTCACAAAGTCAATTTCTGCATTTAATTATAAAAATTTCAAATATCAAAAAAGTTTTAGAAATAGGTACATTTACAGGATTAAGTACGTTATCTATGGCTTTGGCATTATCAGATGACGGCAAAATAATTGCTTTAGATAAAAATGAAGAAACTAATAAAGTTGCAATAGATTTTTTTAAAAAAGCAAATCAAGACCATAAAATAAAAACATTAATTAAACCTGCTTTAGAAAGTTTAGATGAAATTAAAAATGAAAAGTTTGATTTAGTTTTTATCGATGCAGATAAAATGAATTATATTGAATACTATGAACGTTCTTTAAAATTATTGAACAAAAATGGTCTAATAATCATTGATAATGTTTTGTGGTATGGAGAAGTTGTTAATGAAAATAATAATGATAAATTTACCAAAAATATTAAAGAGTTTAATAGCCATATCTCAAAGGATACAAGGGTTGAAAAGTTAATAATTCCTCTTGGTGATGGAATGACTGTTTGTAGAAAATTATAATGTTAGAAGTAGTTGGTTTTTATAAATTTGTTAAAATTTCTTATCTTAAGAAAAAACAAAAAGTTTTGCTTGAAACTTTAAAAAAGAAAAACATTAGAGGTACTATAATTATCTCTAAAGAAGGGGTAAATGGAACTATTTCTGGTAAAGCTGCAGACATTAAATTCACAATTAACAATTTAAAAAGAACTCTTAAATTCAAAGATTTTAACAGTAGTAATGTCTCTAAAAGCTCATTCCAACCATTTCACAAACCTAAAGTAAAAATTAAAAATGAAGTTGTTCCTATGAATTTAATTTTAAATAAAAGAATAAAGAAAAAGGATAGCCATGTAGATCCAATTAAGTGGAATAAGCTAATTAAAGAAAATGATACTATTCTTATTGATGCGAGAAAACCATTTGAGTACGATGTTGGCACATTTAAGGGAGCAATCAATCCTGATGTTGATAACTTTAGAGATTTTCCAAAATATCTAAAAAAATTAAAAAAAAACCAACCTATAGCTATGTTTTGTACTGGTGGAATTCGTTGTGAAAAGGCATCTGTATATTTAGAGAAAAAAGGTTTTAATAATATTTATCAGTTAAATGGTGGAATTTTAAATTATCTCAAAAAAACTAATAAGAAAAAAAGTTTATGGAAAGGTGAATGCTTTGTTTTTGATAACAGGATTAGTTTAAAACATGGTCTAAAAGTTGGTTCTTACTCAATGTGTAGCGGTTGTAGGAAGCCTGTATCTCTTAAGGACAAAAAATCAAAAAAATATGAAGAGGGTGTTTCATGTCCAAATTGTCACGACAATCTAACAGATCATCAAAAATCAAGATTTAGGATGAGACAAAAACAAATTAATCTTGCTAAAGAAGCAGGAAAAAGACATATCTTCCAAAAAGAGTATTAACAAATCTTAAATTAATGAATTTATTAAAAGATGAAGTTTCGTTGTTAGTAAGAAAACTTGCTGTACCAGCAAGTGTAGGAACCTTATTCCAAACACTTTATACAATCGTAGATACTTTTTATGCAGGAAAAATATCGCCAGAAGCCTTATCAGCTTTGAGCAAGTCTTTTCCGATATATTTTTTGATTATTGCGACATCCATTGGAGTTACTGTAGCAGGAACATCATTGATTGGCAGTAGTATAGGAGAAAAAAACGAAAAAAATGTTTTAAGTTATTTTGGAAATGTAATCATTTATTCGATTATAATCTCAATAGTTGTATCTATTTTAGGATTTGCTTTTGGTGAAAACATATTCTTATTAATGAATTCCTCTCAAGAAGTAACAATTCTTGGACTTGAATATATAAATGTAATTTTTTTTGGTACGATATTATTTATTTTAGTAGTAGCATTAAATTCATTCTTACACGCAGAAGGAGATACTAAAACATACAGAAATGTTCTAATATTTTCTTTTTTCTTAAACATTATTTTAAATCCAATTTTTATATTTGGTTTTTTATTTATACCACCATTAGGAATAACAGGTATTGGTATAGCAACTTTAATTGCTCAATTTGTATCTTTGTTGGTTATTTTGATAAAAATATTAAATAATCAAAGAATTAAACAAATAACTTTAGACCATTTCAAAGCTAAATTTTTTTTCTTAAAAAATATTTTTTTTCAATCAATGCCAATTACAATTGCCATATTGGGGTATTCTATTGCTGCAACAATTGTTTTTACATATGTTGGGTTATTTGGTGAATATGCTGTAGCAGGGTATGGATCTGCCACAAGAATTGAGCAAGTAGTTTTGTTACCAATATTAGGAATTAATACAGCAATAATTTCTATAATAGCGCAAAATATTGGTGCAAAATATTACGATAGAGTGGAGCAATCCTACTTTACCTCAATAAAATACGGTCTATTTATAATGTTAATCGCTGGTGTAGTTATTTTTATAAGTGCTGACATTGTTCCTAAATTCTTTTCTTCAAACCCAGAGGTAATTATGCATGGCTCGATGTACCTTAAGATTTCAGCATTTATTTTACCTGCTTATCCAATATTTTTCTTATCAAATGGTTTTTTTATGGCTTTAAAAAAATCTGAAAAAGCCATGATTAATAATATTGGCAGAAATGTTATAGTACCAGTTTTATCCTTTTACATTGCAAAGTATATAAATGCAGATTTTAAAACTTTTTTTTATATTTGGGCTATCTTTCAATGGCTGATATCATTGATGTTACTTTTTTATGTCAAATATTATATTAAACATAAATTGGCTAATATTTAATATTTAATATTTTATATTTTTTAAATATGTTTTTTACAAAAAGGAAAGCGATAATTTTAATTATAATTTGTTCGATTTTTTTTATTCTCACATATAACGATGTTAGGTCTGAAGAGATTAAAGAAATTTCTGGAAATGCTCAAATTATTGATGGTGATACAATAAAAATAAATTCAAAAAAGATAAGATTACATGGAATTGATGCGCCTGAATTCAAGCAAATGTGTAAAAAACCATATCTAACAATAATTTTTTTTACTTTTACTAAAGATTATCCATGTGGAAAAATTTCAACTCAAAAATTACAAAAAAAAATAAATAACAAAGTAATAACTTGTAAAATTTTGGATGTTGACAGATACAAAAGATTTATTGGAGAATGTTATAAAAGAAATTTAAATCTGAATTCTTGGCTAGTTTCAAAAGGTTATGCAGTAGCTTATAGAAAATACTCAAAAAAATATATATCAAACGAAATTAATGCTAAAAATGAAAAAAAAGGCCTTTGGCAAGGTAAATTTGAAATGCCATGGGACTATAGAAGAAAAAATAGATAACCAATGAAAAAATTCATTTCATTTTTATTTATCCCAATCTTATTTATTATGATGGATTTCGCTTTTGCTCATCATGCTAATGAAAAATACTGTTTTGATTGTATGCATAAATATAAAATAGGTAATAAGAAAAATGATACGTATGAGTTTGAGTTTGATTTACAAACTACAATTTTCGTTAATTACAGAAACAGTATCGGAAGAATACAGACTAACGATTTATCTAAATTAGTTGAAGAACAACTTAAAGATAAAAAAACTGGTTTAGTTTCTTACATTTTATTTGAAAACAACAAAATTTTGGTTGATCAAAATAGAAAAAGTAAATATCGGGGACCATATCCTTCACACTCTGTAGGTAAAAGTTTAGTAAGTCTTGTGACTGGTTATGCTCTATGTGGTGGTTATATCAATCATACAGTTTTTGACAGAATAGATTATCCAACTGTTGTTGGCACTTTATATGAAAATCAAAAGTTAATAGATTTACTTAATATGCAAGCAGGTGACGACGAAATAATTGGTGATAGACTTTATGGTAAAGATAATCCTATTAGAGGTAAAAGTCCAAACACTAATACTATTCCAATTAAAAAAGTTATGAAGAAATACTTTAAAGATAAAGATGGTTTAGAACCCGGTAAGTATTTCAATTATAGTGCTTTAACAACCAATGTTATTATGAACTATGTTATTTACAAAACTGGTGATGATTGGAAAAAATTACTTTATAAAGTATTTGTTGAAGACTCTAAAGTTGCAAAAAGAGTTTATTTTGGCAAGACTTTAAATAAACAAAAAGTTGGCAATAGAAAATCTGGTGAATACGGAAGATATTCTTTCTATGCTGACAGATACGACTATTTAAGAATTGCTAACATGATTATGAATCATTGGAAGAATGATACTTGCGTTGGAAAGTATTTAAAAACAATGTATGAAAATAGAGTTGATAGACATCATGGTGAGTACAGAAATAATGATGGTAACCATAACGCTGCACAAACTTATGGTGGTCAGTTTCTATGGGACGCTATTGGTTTAGAGGACAGACCTATTTTAATGATGGATGGTTTTGCTGGTCAACAAGTAGTAATTGATTTTAATAATAATAGAATAATTACTATTCACTCAACCGACAGACACTACGACTATTACAGTTTAGTATATCTACCATTGGGTGCTGATGGTACTTATACAGATAAGAACTCTAAACAGTCTAGTTCATCAGTACTTGAAAGTTTAGACCCTGCCAGAGAAATAACACAAGATAATAAAAAGAAATGCAGGGAATACGTTAACAAAACAGGATTTGTTTTAAAGTCTTGTTAACCAATTATATATTTTTATAGTCTAGAAGAGCAGTCTTCAATCCAAGAACAAAGATGTTCAGCAAAAGATCTTCTAACAAACAGATTTACAATATTTTTATCCTTGTGGTGAAGAATTACATCTACATGATTTAAAACTGTCTGAGTTGTTGATCCCTTTTTTTCTTTAAATTCATTAAAATTAAAGGGAGATCCTGCTGAAAAAATTTCATAGATATTTTCGCCTTTAAGTTCTAATTGAACAAATTGATCTGTTACATCAACAACAGCACCTAAATTTGTTTTTGAAATACTATTAAATAACATTTCATATAGATCGGATTTGTTAGTGTCTTTACTTGCCAGCTCATTTGTGATTATCATCCATTCGTCTGGACTAAGCCATATTGCTGTTAATTTATCACTCGTTGTTGAAGTGTTTGCTTCTGTAGGTAAGATCATGTTAAGATTTTTACCTACATTTGTTAAAAATTCTCTTTTTTTACCTCTCAAATTAATTTTTATTACTGGAGAAATTTCTTTTACAGAAACACTCTCTTGATTAATTTCATTTTTTATAACTGGATTATAGTTAAGCATTTAATCTCTCATTTTTCTCATCATAAAATACTGGACTTGCGATAGTGACATTAATATTTTTATTTTCCATGGGCACAAAAAGTTTTTTTCCCATCATATCTTTTCCACCTCTAACGACTGCAAGTGCAATTGATTTGTTTAGATTAGGGCTGAAATAACTTGATGTTACATGACCAAGCATTTCAACTGGATTTTGATTTAACTCTGAAACTATTTGTGCTCCTTCTTCTAAAACTATATTTGGATCATCTGTTAACAATCCTACTAATTGCTTTCTATCTTCTCTCATTGTATCAGATCTATAAAGAGATCTTTTCCCTATGAAATCATATTTCTTCTTACTGACTATCCAATCCATTTGAAGATCGATAGGGGTCATTGTTCCGTCAGTATCTTGACCTACAATGATGAAACCTTTTTCTGCCCTTAATAAGTGCATTGTTTCAGTTCCATAAGGCGTAATTTTAAACTCTTGACCTGCTTCAATGCATTTTTCCCATAAATCTTTTCCATAAGATGCTTGAACATTTATTTCGTAGCTGTGTTCTCCAGTAAAACTAATTCTCATTATTCTGCATTGAACATTACCGATTTTTGCTTCTTTGAATGACATATGTGGAAAACTTTCATCTGATAAATCCAAATCAGGAATTATTTTTTTAAGAATTTTTTTACTATTAGGTCCACATAAACTCGCTGTAGCGTAATGATCTGTTACAGATGTTAAGTAAACATCAAGTTCAGGCCATTCTGTTTGAAGATAGTCTTCAAGTTTACCTAAAACATTTGCTGCTCCACCAGTTGTTGTGGTCATGATGTAATGGTTTTCACCTAATCTTGTTGTAACTCCATCATCATAAACCATACCATCTTCATTTAGCATTAGGCCATATCTACATTTTCCTATAGCTAATTTTGACCAAGCATTTGTATAAACTCTATTTAAAAATTCAGAAGCATCACTTCCTTGAATATCAATTTTACCAAGAGTAGAGGCATCTAGTATACCAGCACTTTCTCTTGCAGCCTTACTTTCTCTTTGAACTGCTTGATGCATTGTCTCTCCATTAATAGGGTAGTACCAAGCTCTCTTCCATTGACCGACATTTTCAAATTCAGCTTTATTTTCAACATGCCAATTATTCATTGGCGTTCTTCTAAAAATATCAAAAAACTTTCCAACATTTCGACCTACAATAGCTCCAAATGTTAATGGCGTGTAAGGAGGTCTAAATGTAGTAGTTCCTAATTCCCCCATTTTAACGCCGGCTGTATCTGCAATTATTCCCAATGCATGCATATTTCCTAGTTTACCTTGATCAGTACCCATTCCAGTAGTCGTGTATCTTTTTACATGCTCAATTGATCTAAAACCTTCTCTTAATGCTAATTTGATATCTTTAGCGGTTGCATCGTTTTGATAATCTACAAATGGTTTAGTTTTACCCAAAGGTTTATCAGAAGGGAGTAACCAAATATTTCTTTTTGAATTTTCCTGATCAATCTCAACTTTAATATTATCTAAATCCGTTTCTTTAATATTTAAATTATCTTTAAGCTTATGATTTAAATTTTTAATGATTTCATCAATTTTAAAATCTCCACCACAAGATCCTACACTTATTTGTTCAGATGTATTTTGATTTGGTAGGAAAATTTGTTTTTCCTCATCAAACTTTAGTTTACTACCTGATTGTGTATATAAATGTACAGCAGGTGTCCAGCCTCCAGCAACTCCTAAGCAATCACATGAAATAGAAATTTTACTTCCAGTAACTGAAGTACCATCATTAGATAGTTTCATGATTGAAAGACTATTTAGTCTTTTGTAACCGGATGTATCAACAATCGTGTGTGACCAGTAAATTTTAATACCTGCTTCTTTTACTTTTTTAACAATTTTACTTTCAGATTGTTCTCTTATGTCAATAATTGCCTGAACATTTATACCTTTGTTATATAGTGACAAAGCACTTTCGTAAGCACTATCATTATTAGTAAAAAATACATTTTTACTACCACAAGCAACTCCATAAAATTCACTGTATTTTTTAACAGCAGAGGAAAGCATTATTCCTGGTCTATCATTATTATTAAATATCAAAGGTCTTTCCAAAGCACCTGTGGCCAAAATAACTTTTTTAGCTCTAATTTTAAGAAGTCTTTGTCTGATTTTATTTGTTTTATTTTTAGCCTCTAAATGATCAGTTAGATTTTCTCTAGCCAAAAGATAATTATATTGATGATAAGCGGCCACACTTGTTCTAGTTTTTATTTCAAGATTTTGAATATTTTTAAGTTCCTCTATTTCTTTTTTTAACCACTCTGAAGGGGTTTTGTTATCAATTTTGTTAAATTGATTATTTTCATAAATAGTTGATCCACCAAGTTCATTTTTTTCTTCAATTAACAACGTTTTAAAATTATTTTTAGCTGCATTTTTTGCTGCCATTATTCCCGATATACCCGCACCTACAACCAATACATCACAGTGAACATTACGGTGATCATAAATGTCAGGATCACTTGTTGTTGGTGATTTTCCTAAACCAGCTGAGTGTCGGATAAAAAATTCATATTTCTCCCAGAAACTAGCAGGCCACATAAATGTTTTATAATAAAAACCTGCTGGAAAAAAAGGGGAGAGAAAATTGTTTATTCCACCAATATCAAATTCAACACTTGGCCAACAATTTTGACTTGATGCCTCCAAACCTTCATAAATCTCAACTTCAGTTGCTCTAACATTGGGTTCGGTTCTATTGGTACCAGGGTTTACTTGAACTATAGCATTTGGTTCTTCAGAACCAGATGTCATAATTCCTCTTGGTCTATGATATTTAAAACTTCTTCCAACTAAATGAACATCATTTGCAAGTAATGCTGATGCTAAAGTATCGCCTTTAAATCCATGGTAAGTTTTGCCATTAAATTTAAAAGAAATTCTATTAGTTTCATCAATATACTCGCTAGATTTTACTCTTAAGTTTTTAGTCATTTTATTGAGTAGGTGGTTTTTCACCCATTTTGTAAATTGCTTTTATTTCGTCATTAGATGTGTCTCTAACCATATTAAACCATTTACGACAGCCATGAGCATGGTTCCATCTTTCAAATTGAATACCTTTAATATTTTTTCTCATAAATAAATATTCTGCCCATTCATCATCACTTAACTCTGTTGGTTGCTTAGGTCTTTCGATATGAGCTTCACCACCAGCCTTAAATTCTTGCTGATCTCTTTCTCCACAGTATGGACAATTTATTAAAAACATTAATGAGCAACCGCAGCAGCACCATGTTCATCAACAAGGTCACCGCTTACAAATCTATTTAAATTAAATGCAGCATTAAGTTTGTGTGGTTCATCGTTTGCAATAGTGTGTGCAAATAAATCTCCAGATCCAGGAGTTGCTTTAAATCCTCCCGTACCCCAACCACAATTAAAGTATAATCCTTTAATTGAAGTTTTACTTAAAATTGGACTAGCATCAGGGCAAATATCTACTATTCCTCCCCATTGTCTTAACATTCTCATTCTACTAAAAATTGGATATAATTCTAAAATAGCATTTAATGTTCCTTCAACTATTTGGTGACTTCCTTTTTGAGTATAAGAAACATAATCATCTGTTCCAGCACCAATCACCAATTCTCCTTTATCAGATTGACTAACATAAGCATGCACTGCATTAGACATTACAACAGTATCAATAACTGGTTTTACGGGCTCAGAAACTAAAGCTTGTAAAGGTTTACTTTCAAGTGGAAGTCTTAGACCCGCCATATTAGCTATTACGCTAGAATGACCAGCTGCAACTACACCAACTTTCTTAGTTTTTATAAATCCTTTTGTTGTTTCTATTCCTTCAACACTATCTCCATTTCTTTTTATTCCTTTAACTTCACAATTTTGAATAATATCAACACCCATTGCATCGGCTCCTCTTGCATATCCCCAAGCAACAGCATCATGTCTAGCTGTACCAGCTCTTCGTTGTAAAGTTCCTCCTAAAACTGGGTATCTAATATCTGGTGATGTATTTATAATTGGACAAAATTTTTTAACTTCTTCAGTGCTTAAGTAGACTGCATCAATTCCATTTAGTCTATTTGCATGTGTTCGTCTTTTTAAATCTCTAACATCTTGTAAATTATGTGCAAGGTTCATTACACCTCTTTGACTAAACATTACATTGTAGTTTAGTTCTTGAGATAAACCTTCCCAAATTTTTAACGCATGATCATACAATCCTGCGCTGGCGTCCCATAAGTAATTTGATCTAATAATTGTAGTATTACGTCCAGTATTTCCACCACCAATCCAACCTTTCTCTACTACAGCAATATTATTTATATTATGTTTTTTTGCTAAATAGTAGGCTGTAGCTAAGCCATGGCCACCACCACCAACAATAACTACATCGTACTCTTTTTTAGGAGCAGGATCTTTCCATGCTCTCTGCCAATTTTCATGATATGAAAGCGCATTTTTGATTAACGAAAATACTGAGTACTTATTTCTCATAATAAATGAATAATTACTTTATATATATTGAATTTTCAATACAATCGCTTAATACACAATGTCATACGGAAGAGTGGGTGAGAGGCTTAAACCAGTCGTTTGCTAAATGACCGTGCGAGGAAACTTGTACCGAGGGTTCGAATCCCTCCTCTTCCGCCATGTTAAATTACCAATATTTTAAAAATCTTTTTTTTCTAATCTTTTATTAAGTTCATGAAAAACACCTTTCCAGTCATTAAATTTACTTTGTTGGATGATATTCATATTTGGGTAGAAACATTTATGATTTAACTCAATGTACCAACGCCATTCAGGATTAAAAGCAAGCAATAAAAACGTTTTAACATTTAAAGTACCAGCTAAATGAGCAATTGCAGTATCAGAAGTAATTAGACACTCAACATTCTTTAATATTGAAATTGTATCCTCGAAAGCATTTTCTCCAGAATCAATTTCTTTTGAAAAATCAATTAAAAGATTTTCGAAATTATTTTTCTTAATTTGTTCTGAACCAAAATTTTTTTGTAAACTAATAAATTCAAAATTTTCATTATTAAGGGTATCATTAAAATAAGAAAGAGGTATAGATCGCATATCATCA
>CACDQB010000012.1 GCA_902554795.1 uncultured Pelagibacteraceae bacterium
AAGGAGCTGTTAGAATATTAGAAAGGGGATTTCATGACGCAAGTTTTTCCAAAAAATTTTCTAGAATTAAATTTGGTCATCCAGAGGGTTACTTGGATGCTTTTTCTAATATCTATAGAGAATTCGCCGAATCGTTAAAATTAAAAAAAAGAACTTTCTATCCTAATGAAGATGATGGATATGAAACTGCTAAATTTATTGATGCATGTAAAAAGTCTAGCAAATCAAAAAAATGGGTTAAACTATGATTAATGTTGCTTTAATTGGTCTTGGAAGAATTGGTCAAATGCATGCTGAAAATTTGTTTTTTCATAAAAGTTTTAAATTAAAATATACTTTTGACATAAATACAAAACTCAATAAAAAATTATCAAAAAAATTTAATTCTCTTTCAATTAATAATCCTAAAATTGCTTTCAAAGATAAAGATATTGACCTCATATTTATTGCATCAAGTACACCAACGCATATCAAATTAATTGAGGAAGCAGCCAAATATAAAAAAGTAATTTTTTGTGAAAAACCTTTAGATTTAAATATTGATAAAGTTAATAATTGTCTAAAAAAAATTAAAAAACTAAATCCAAAAATTCAGTTGGGATTTAACAGAAGGTATGACCCGGGTCATAGTTCGTTAAAAAAAGAACTTCAAAAAGGAAAAATAGGACAGCTAGAAAAAATTATAATTACTAGTAGAGATCCTGCCCCTCCTCCTTTAGATTATTTAAAAGTTTCTGGAGGTATATTTAAAGACATGATGATACATGACTTTGATTTAGTTAGATTTTATTTGGAAAAAGATGAAGTAGACTCCATTTTTTCAACAGGAAGTAATATTTCTGACAAAAAATTTAATAAAATAAAAGATTATGAGCTTGCCTCATGTATTTTAAGATCTAAAAAAGGTGTACAATGTATTATCACCAATTCGAGACATTGTAGTTTTGGTTATGATCAAAGAGTGGAATTGTTTGGATCTAAAGGCATGTTAATATCTGGAAATAAAAAAGAAAACGAGACAGAAACATTTACTAAAAACAATACTTCTCAAAAAAAACCTCTTCTTAATTTTTTTATTGATAGATATGTTGATGCTTACAGGCTTCAGCTTGATGAACTTGCAAGATACACATTAAAGAAAAATAAACCTATATCTAGTTTTGAGGATGGAAGAAGAGCTCTTATCTTAGCAAATGCTGCATCAAATTCTTTGAAACAAAGAAAACAAATTAAGATAAAATTTTAGATACAACTAATAATAGAAAATCTAAAACAATTATAAACTATATATAAAAGTTATACATTTTAAAGTTGTCGTCTTTACAACTTGGTTTTTTTTATGTTAACGTTCGAGCATTAAAAGTTAACTTTTATTTAAACGAGAGGGAAAAATAATGAAAACATTATACAAATCATTATTAGCTTTTGTTGCTTGGGTTATGCTTTCAGTGTCTGCTTTAGCGGTAGACGTGATCGTTGTATCTCACGGACAAGCTAACGACCCGTTTTGGTCTGTTGCTAAGAATGGTGTAGATAAAGGATGTGCGGATATGGGAATATCTTGCAAGTACACTGCACCCGCTACTTTCGACATGGTTGAAATGGCTAAATTAATTGACAACGCAGTTTCACAAAAACCAAAAGGTATTGTGATTACTCTTCCAGATGCTGCTGCTTTAGGAAAATCTGTTAAAGCTGCTATAGCTGCTGGTATCCCAGTAATTTCAATGAACTCTGGTTCAGATGACTTTGCATCACTAGGAATCAGTGCTCACGTTGGACAAACTGAGTTTGAAGCTGGTGTAGGTGGCGGACAAAAAATGAAAGCTGCTGGTGGTAAAAAAGCACTATGTGTTAACCACGAAGTTGGAAACGTTGCGCTAGACAGAAGATGTGCTGGGTTCAAAAAAGGTTTTGGTGGATCAGTTGACATCTTAGGAACTTCTAATGACCCAACAGAAATTCAAAAAGCTGTTGCTGCTAAATTAGGTGGTGGATATGACACTATCCTAACTTTAGGTGCTGGTCTTGCAGGTGAAGCTGCTCTTAAAGCTTTAGAAGCTGCAGGAAAAGTTGGTTCTGTTAAACTTGGTACATTCGATATGTCACCAGGAATGTTAAAAGCTGCTGCTGCAGGTAAAGTAGAGTTTTTAATTGACCAACAACAATACCTACAAGGTTACTTACCAATAGCAATTTTTGGTCAGTACATGAGATATGGAACTATGCCAGCTGGAGTAGTTATGACTGGTCCTGGTTTCGTAACTCCTGATAATGCTGCTAAAGTAATTAAGTGGGCAGCTCAAGGTTACAGATAAAAAATACTTTAAAAGGCCTAGCTAACTTTTAGTTAGGCCTTTTTTCTAAACAAAATTCAAAACAAAATGTCTGACAAAGCAAAAAGTATCGCATCAAAAAAAACTTCAGGTCAAGACGAAAGACTTAAAGAAGTATCAAAACTAAGATTGCTTTTAAATAGACCTGAATTGGGTGCTGTTGGTGGTGCAATTTTAGTATTCATATTTTTTGGAATAGTTGCAGGTGATACTGGAATGTTTAGTGCTTATGGAACTCTTAACTTTTTAGATGTCTCTGCAAATTTAGGAATAATTGCAATTGCAGCAGCAATGCTAATGATTGGTGGTGAATTTGATTTATCAATTGGATCAATGATTGGTTTTGCAGGAATTTGTATAGCAATACCTGCAATTTATTGGGGTTGGCCTTTATGGATAAGTATTATTTTTGCTTTTGCTATGGCAGTACTAGTTGGTTATTTCAATGGTATCCTTGTTGTAAGAACAGGACTTCCATCTTTTATCGTAACTCTAGCGATGTTGTTTATTTTAAGGGGAGCAACATTGGCAATCACAAGATTAATTACAGGAAGAACTCAAGTTCCTGGTTTAAGAGTTTTGATTGAGAATGATCCAATCGCTTGGATGTTTGCAACTGATACATTCAAGTGGTTATTCACTTGGTTGGGTTCAATGAATTTAATTGCATTAAGAACTGATGGTACTCCATTAGCTACTGGTATTCCTCCTTCAGTAATATGGTTTATTGCAGCTACTCTTTTTGCAACATGGATATTAATGAAGACGAGATATGGAAACTGGATATTTGCATCTGGTGGAGACAAAAATGGTGCAACAAATGTTGGTGTACCTGTTGGAAGAGTTAAAATAAGTTTATTTATTGGGACTGCAGTTGCGGCAACAATTTTTGCAACTATTCAAGTTTTAGACGCTGGTTCTGCAGACACTATGAGAGGAAATCTAAAAGAATTAGAGGCAATTGCAGCAGCAGTTGTTGGAGGTTGTTTATTGACTGGTGGGTATGGTTCTGCAATTGGTGCGGCTTTCGGAGCTTTAATATTTGGAACTGTATCTATGGGAATATTTTATACAGATGTTGATACTGATTGGTTTAAAGTGTTTTTGGGAGCAATGATGTTGATTGCTGTAGTGTTTAATAATTACATTAGAAAACGAGTAACTGAGAGTAAATAATGTCAGAAAATTTAATTGAATTTAATAACATTAGTAAATTTTTTGGAAAAGTAATTGCTCTTAAAGATGTCACTATGAAATTAAAAAAAGGTGAGATCATGTGTTTACTTGGTGATAATGGTGCAGGAAAATCTACATTAATTAAAACTTTAGCTGGTGTTCATAAACCCGATGAAGGTGAAATAGTAATTGAGGGCAAGAAAACTGTTTTTGACTCACCAAAGGATGCTTTGGATATGGGAATTGGAACTGTTTACCAAGACTTAGCTCTAGTTCCACTAATGAGTGTTACAAGAAACTTTTTTATGGGAAGAGAGCCTTTAAAAGGGCCTCCTTTTTTAAAAACTTTTGATATTGAAAAAGCAAATCAAATCGCTGCAGAAAGAATGGGTCAAATAGGAATTGACGTAAGAGATCCGTCTCAAGCAGTTGGAACAATGTCAGGAGGTGAAAGACAATGTTTAGCAATATCAAGAGCTATATATTTTGGTGCAAAAGTTTTAGTTTTAGACGAACCAACTTCTGCCCTTGGTGTTCATCAAGCATCAATGGTTTTAAAATATGTTGTTAAAGCTGCTTCACAGGGATTAGCGGTAATTTTAATTACTCATAATGTTCACCATGCCTATCCTGTTGGAAATAGTTTTACAGTTTTAAACAGAGGTAAAAGTTTAGGAACATTTAATAAAAAAGATATTAGTAGAGAAGAACTTTTAGGGATGATGGCAGGTGGAGAAGAACTTGATAAGCTTGAGGTTGAACTAGAAGAAATGAACAGACTTAATAGTTAAATTTTTTCATAAAGGGTTGGAAACATTTTACCATCGACAGGATCTCCATTTTTATACCCTGCATCTTGCATTGCTTTTCGATAATTAAAACTAGTCCAATCACCATCATAACTTATTTTTGAGCCTTCTTTAGCTACTCTAAGAGTATAACGGCTTAAAGTTTTTTGAGGAATTGTCTCTCCTAAGCTTCCGTGAAGAGTTCTCATATCAAAAACAACTGCATCACCTAATTCACAATCCCACTGCAAAAATTCATATTTGTTTTTATTGCCTAAAATATCAGGAGGTAGCTCATATTTTTTTCCATTAACGAAACACTCATCACCTTCAATTTTATGTCCATCCTTAAATAAAACTCTTAAAAATAATTTATTCCATAAATGTGATCCTTTTACCCAAACAACTCCTTCATCTTTTCTTGTGGGTTGTAGAGGTAACCATAAAACACACATAGTGCCATCCATATCAAAATAACTTATGTCATGATGGAATGGGGTTGATGATTTAGATCCTGCTTCTCTAAGAAACCAATTGTCCATTACCAAATTGATTTTGCTAGCTGACATTAGCTCAGATGCTATTTGAGCATATGGAGAATTATAAACAAAATCTTTAAATTCAGGCACTAAATGCCATGTCCAATAATCCTCTATATATGCTGGAACACCTTTTTCTACAGTGTGAGATTTAAATCTTGGACTAGGATTCGTAATATCTCTTTCAATTCCTTTTTGCAGTTTATTAATCCACTGGATATCAAATTTATTTTTAAGAAAAACTGCACCTTCTTCTTTAAATTTTTTTATTTCATCATTTGAAAGAATTTTGTTCATATTATTAATATAAGAATATAATATAAATTTACCTTTATGAATATTCTTAAAGACACTTTTGGTAGAAAATTTCCATACATTAGATTATCAATTTCTGATGTTTGTAATTTTAAATGTGGATATTGTTTGCCTAATGGTTACCAGGTAGACAAAAACGATTCTAGAAAGTTTCTTCATTTAGATGAGATAAGACGACTTGCAAATTGTTTTTCTGAACTGGGCGTTAATAAGATCAGAATTACAGGTGGAGAACCAACAGTAAGAAAAGATTTTTTTGATATTATAAAAGTATTAAAATTTGAGTCAGGAATTCAAAATGTATCTATTACTACTAATGGCTATAAATTAGAAAAAAAAGCAGAACAATTAGTTAACAGCGGGCTTACCGGTATCAACATCAGTATTGATAGTTTAGATAGAGAAGTATTTAAAAATGTTACCGGTCATGACAGGTTACCAGAAATTTTGAATGGCATAGAAATTTTACAAAGTACAGGTTTTGAAAATATTAAAATTAATGCTGTACTTTTAAATGGAATTAATTCATCGATAAAAGATTTTAATACTTGGGCTAATTACATAGAAAAAAATAGAGTTGATTTCAGATACATAGAATTAATGAGGACTGGTGATAATTTAGATTATTTTAAAAAATACCATGTTTCATCAAAAATTTTTAAAGAATATCTAAAGGAAAATAAATGGATATATCAAACGTTTGGTAAAGATGCGGGACCCTCTTTAAATTATATCAACCCTAAATACGAAGGTAAGTTTGGTATTATTGCTCCATATTCAAAAGATTTTTGTAAATCATGTAATAGACTGAGGATTACATCAAGGGGAGATTTGAGACTTTGTTTATTTGGAAATACTGGAATTAATTTAAGACATCTTTTGCAAAAGGATGATCAGTTAAATGAATTAAAAGATTTAATAATGAAACAAATGCAGTTCAAAAAAAAATCTCATCATTTAGAATTGGGTGATACTGGGTCAACAACAAATTTATCAAAAACTGGTGGATAGTATGAAAAATTTAAAAATTGTCAGTGATAATGATTTAAAAGATTGGGCAAAAGAAATTTTTAAAAAAAATTCTTTTAAAATGATTGATGTTTCGAAAAAAAAAGAAACATTTAGAAGAGCTTTAGCTTCTGGAAAAATTTACGTTGGTGATGAAGTTTTTGAGCTTATAAAAAATAAAGAAATGCCAAAAGGTGATCCTATAACCTTGGCGGAAGTCTCTGCAGTTTTGGGTGTAAAAAAAACAAGTGAATTAATTCCACTTTGCCATCCTTTAACAATTGACCATACTGCTACAAAAATTATCATGAATGAAGAAGATAAATCTCTAGAAGTTTTTTGTGTTGTTTCAACACATGCAAAAACTGGGGTTGAAATGGAGGCAATCATGGGTGTTAATGCTGCGCTAATCACAATTTATGATTTGAGTAAAATAATAAATCCACACCTCAAGATAGATAATGTAAAATTATTAATCAAAGAAGGTGGAAAAAATGGATTGTGGAAAAACCCTGATGGTCTCCCAAATTTTTTAAAAGATTTATTTTAAAAATATAATGAAAGTTAAAATTGAGTTATTTGGTGCTGCAAGAGATTTCAGTGAACAAAATTTGTTAGAATTAGATTTAGAGCAAAAATCAACAATAAAGGACATTCGAAAAAAAATAATTCAATATTTAGATGAAAAATTTAATGGCAATGAAAACTATAAAAAAATTGTCAATTCTTCAGCTTTTTGTTCGGAGAAAAATAATATTGTTAGCGACAATTATAAAATAACAAATAACGAAAAAATCGGTATCATACCTCCTATAGGAGGAGGTTGATGCTTCATACAAAAATTGTAGATATTAAAGATAAAAAACTTTCAATAAACGATGCGGAAAGATTTATATCTTCTGTCGAATTTGGAGCATCAATAATTTTTACTGGTACAGTAAGAAATCTAAATAACAACAAAAGTGTAGTTGGTATCACGTACGACAGTCATGATGAGCTTGTCATAAAAAGTTTTGAGGAAATATATAAAGAGGCAGATGATAAACTTAATATTCAGGATAAAGCTGTTTTTATAGAACACGCTAAAGGTTATTTAAATCTTGGAGAAATGAGTATTATAATTGCTGTTGCATGCAAACATAGAGATCAAGCTTATGTTTTGTCTAGATATATTATCGAGGAAATTAAAAAAAGATCTCCTATATGGAAAAAAGAACATTATACAGACAATCAGAGTGATTGGTTAAAAGGTAACCCTATAATTCATGAAAAAATTTAAATACTCAGAAATTACACCAGAAGAAATTTATAAAAATAGAAGATCGTTTATTAAATCTATTGGATTAGGAGCAAGTTCTCTTGCGATCTCAACTATACCATTTTCAAATAAATCTTTTGCAAATGATAGGGATAAATTAACAAGTTATAAAGATATTACTACATATAATAACTACTATGAGTTTGGTACATCAAAAAGTGATCCATATAGAAACTCTCAAATATTTAAAACCACGCCATGGGAAATTAGTATTGAAGGTGAAGTTGAAAAACCAATTAAACTATCTATGGAAGAAATTTCTGAAATGTTTGTATCAGAGGAAAGAATTTACAGATTAAGATGTGTCGAGGGATGGTCAATGGTAATTCCGTGGATGGGATTTTCTTTAAGTGAATTGCTATCAAAAGTTAATCCAACAAACAAAGCAAAATTTGTTGAATTTGAAAGTGTATATGATCCTGCACAAATGAAAGGACAAAGATACCCTGTTTTAAACTGGCCATACAATGAAGGTTTGAGAATTGATGAAGCAATGCATCCTTTAACTACGGTAGTTACAGGTTTATATGGCAAAAAACTTCCAAATCAAAACGGAGCACCATTTAGAATTTTTATTCCTTGGAAGTATGGTTTTAAAAGTGCAAAAGCAATTGTTAAAATTAAATTTGTTGAAAATATGCCTACTTCTTCATGGATGTGGGCCTCACCTAGAGAATATGGATTTTATTCGAATGTAAACCCAAATGTAGATCATCCTAGATGGTCACAAGCAACTGAAAGAATAATTGGCGAAGGGGTTTGGGCGCCAAGAGTAAAAACACTAATGTTCAATGGCTATGGAGATGAAGTTGCAAGCTTATACACTGGTATGGATCTTAAAAAATATTTTTAATGAAAAAATATTTAAAACCAGGTGTATTTATTTTAAGTTCAATTCCATTTTTAATAATTTCATACAAAATTTTTTTAAATAAACTTGGCCCTGAACCGGTAAAAGAAATTACTCATTTTACGGGTGAGTGGACTTTAATATTTATTTGCCTAACACTATCTATGAGTCCTCTCAAAAGATTTACAAAATTGACTGTATGGATAAGTTTCAGAAGAACATTGGGTCTTTTTGTTTTTTTTTATGCAACACTTCATTTATTAACTTATGTAGGTTTAGATTATAGATTTAGTTGGTCTCCCATATTAGACGACGTTGTAAAAAAAAAATATATATTCATAGGTTTTGCAGCATGGTTACTGTTACTCCCTTTGGCTATTACATCTTCTCAAAAAATGGTTTTATTACTAAAAAATAATTGGAAAAAATTACATAGATTAATTTATCTAATCGCCATTTTTGGATCCCTTCATTATATATGGTTATCAAAAACAATTTTTTTTAGACCTTTAGTTTATTTAATAATTATACTTGTTTTGTTAGCTTTAAGAATTAAGATTAAAAATAGGAATATAAATTATGGATGAAAATTTAAAAAAAGAAATTCAATCAGCTACTCTTGAAAGATTAATGAGTCATTTAGATGAAAGAAAAGATGTTCAAAATATCGATCTGATGAATTTAGCTGGTTTTTGCAGAAATTGTTTATCTAGATGGTATAGAGAAGAGGCAGAAAAAAAAGGAGTAGAGATATCTGATCCTGATGCCAGAGAGCATATATATGGAATGCCTTATTCTGAATGGAAAGAAAAATATCAGAAATAATTATTTTTCTTTAAGTCTTGGAAATAATTCAACAAAGTTACAAGGTTTGTGATTAATATCTAATTGATGTTTTAAGATTCCATCCCATGCATCAGTTACTCCTCCAGAAGATCCTGGTAATGCAAAAATATATTTGCCATTTGATAAAACTGCGCATGCTCTAGATTGTATGGAAGACGTGCCAACTGTTTTTAAACTAATTGTTCTAAAAACTTCGCCAAATCCAGGTATTTTTTTATCAGCAATTTCGTCAATTGCCTCAGGCGTTATATCTCTACCAGTTAAACCTGTGCCACCAGTTGTAATTATTACATCTATATCTTTATGATTAGTCCAATCTTTTAAAATTGAGACGATATCCTCTTTATTGTCTTTGCAAATTTTTCTCTCAATTAATTTATGATTAGCTTCAGCAATTTTATTTACAAGGATAGCACCTGATTTATCGTTATCAATTGTCCTGGTATCTGTTACAGTTAATAAAGCTATATTTACAATCATAATTAATTTTTAAAAATGATTATACTTACAATATTTTTTTTTATAACTGCAATATTATATTCTAGTATCGGTTTTGGGGGTGGATCTACTTACCTTGCTTTGATGTTAATTTGGGATGTCCCCTTCTATATTTTTCCAATTATAGCATTAATTTGTAACATTATTGTTGTAACTGGTAATTCAATAAATTTTTTAAGAACAAAAAATATCAATCTAAATTTACTCATACCTTACCTAATTGGATCTGTACCTTTTGCTTTTTTTGGAGCCTCTATTTCAATTGACAAAAATTTATTTGAGATTTTACTATTTTTTATTTTGTTAATAGCAGGAATTTTTTTATTAGTAGAAAGCAAATCTTTCAATAAAGATCAGGTTGCAATAAGACAGATCTCAAAAATTCTTTCTATTTTTATTGGTTCAATTATTGGTTTTATATCTGGATTAGTAGGAATAGGTGGAGGAATATTTTTAAGCCCAATTTTATTTCTTCTTAAAGCTGGTAATCCAAAACATATAACAAGCACAGCATCTCTATTTATATTAATCAATTCTATTTTTGGAGTAGCAGGACAACTAACAAAAGATATGGTTTTAAATGAATTTTTAAATTATTGGCCTCTGTTTATTGCTGTTTTAATCGGTGGACAAATTGGAAGTTTTCTTAATATAAAATTTTTATCAAATAAAGTGTTAGCTCTAATGACTTCTTTTTTGGTTATTTTTGTAGCAATAAGAATGGGGTTTAAATTAATATCCTAATATTGATTATAATTTTTTTTAATATATTTAAAGCTTTATGAAAAATATAAAACCCTTTGGTCCATCTATAGGAAAAACAAAAATTTCAAAGAAATTTTTAGATATCTTAAATAAAGAGATTGATAATAAAGTTTTAACAAAAAATAATGATTATAGTTCTAAATTAGCAAGTCAGATTAAAAAAGAAATTAAAATTTCAAATAATTTTATAAAAAGAAATTTAGAAAGAGAAATAAAAAAAAATATTAAAAATTTTCTTAAAAATGAAAAGATCAAAAAAGTTAAAGATATAAAGATATTAAATTTATGGGTGGTTAGTCAATTTAAAGATGAATATAACCCTATCCATTATCATGATGGAGATTTATCTGGAGTTGGTTATTTAAAAGTACCAAAAGATATGACTAAAAATAAATTTTTAAAAAACAAAAAAGATAAGACTAACGGCACAATTGATTTTATTAACGGACAAAGAGGTTTTTTGAGCAGAAGTATTTATAATATTGTGCCAAAAGAAAGAGACTTAATAATTTTTCCAAACTATTTAATGCATACTGCTTATCCATTTAATATTAATGCTGAAAGAAGATCTTTTTCTTTTAATGCTAAAATTATTTTAAATAGATAGTTTACAAATATTTAATTATCATTTAAAAGATTAATTGCCGATTTGATCCTATTGCGGGCATAAACTGCTAAAATGGAATTCCCAAAATAATCAAATAAGCAAGGTAGTTGAACTGTATTGTGCACCTAGCATAAAGCTAAAGCACTAAAAAAGTGAGGACAAGATGGACATTAATTTTTTTAAAAAAACAAGAATATTAGATGGTGGAATGGGTCAAGAGCTTTTGGCTCGTGGTATGAAGCCAAATGGAACTTTATGGAGTGCAAATGCAATATTAAACTCTGACTATCACAAACTATTAGAAGATACTCATAAGGATTTTGTAAAAGCAGGATCTGAGGTAATCGTTACAAATACTTTCACAACTAGAAGAAAGAGACTAAGAGACAATAATGTCGAGGACAAATTTGAATACCTTAATAAAAAAGCTGGTGAAATTGCTGCAAATGTAAAAAAAGAATTTCCTAATATTAAGATTGCTGGAGGTTTGCCTCCTCAACATTTAACTTATGAAGAGGACAATAGAAATGAAAAAGAAATTATTAAAGATTTTAATGAGCAAGCCAAATTATTAGATGAGTACGTGGATTTTTATTACTTTGATGTTTGGAGCAGCATTAAGGAATTTAAATGTGGAATAGAAGCAATTAAAGAATTTAACAAACCTTATTTAGTTGGAATTCATATTTCTGAAGGAACAAACTTACCTAGTGGTGAAAAAATTTCTGAAATTAAAAATATACTAGATAATAACCTTTTAGGAGTAATGTTGTCGTGTGTATCTCCAGAAAATTATGAGTTAAATATAAATGAATTAAAAAAATTAAATGTACCTTTTGGATTTAAGTTAAATGGTTTTAAAACCACGAAGCCAAAAAATGGATATACAGCCAATTATTTAAAAACAAAAGGAAACCCAAATGAGTTTTTAGGTCAACGATTAGATTTTACACCAGAAAATATTCAGAAAATTGCTAAAAAATTTAAAGAACATGGGGCATCAATTATTGGTGGTTGTTGTGAAACTAGGCCATCGCATATTGAAGCAATGGCAAAAATTAAATAATTTGTTTGTTTCCACCTTTTTTAACAAAGTAAATACCAATGCATACTGCAATTAAAGAAACCAAAACTTTTGTAGTAATTAATTCTTTTAAAAATATGTAACCTAAAATAGTTCCAAAAATTGGAATCAAATATGAAACTTGTGATTGAAAAATTAATCCATTAGTTGTTAAAATTCTAAAACGTAATAACCAAGCAATACCAGTAGGTACAATTCCTAAATAAATTGCTGATATAAGTGAATCTGTTCTCGGTATAGTTTGAAATGGCTGTTCAATTAAAAATGTTAATGGTAGCAAAATAATTATGGCCCAAATTAAAATAGATCCAGTCACATTTTCATTTTTTTTATTACTTATTTTTAATGTAAGTACTCCACCTACAACATAACAAGTTGATCCAAGTAATATCAATAAAGCTGAAACAAAATTATTTTCATCTATCAAAAGATTATCAGAAAATAAAAAAACTATTCCAGAAAATCCAATCAAAATTCCAATAGTTTTTACTAAATTAAATTTTTCATTTTTTGTATAAAAATGTGCTAGTACTGTGGAGCTTAACGGTGTAGTTGACATCAGTATAGCTGCTAAATTACTTTGAACAGATTTGACACCGTAAGCGATTAAGAAAAATGGTGCTACTAAATTAATAAAACCAATCATTGCAAACCAATGCCAATCTTTAGAAAAAGCTTCAACTTTAATATTTTTAAAATAACATAAAAGTAAAACTGGAATTGCTCCAAAAAATACTCTAAGGAAAGCAATTGTAACTGGGCCAAAAGAATAAGTTGCTATTTTAATATTAAAAAAAGCAGAAGCCCATATAAGAGACAATATTGTTAATAAAAAGTAATCAATTAATTTTGGTTGTCTCATTCTGTTATCTCTTTTATCTCACCAGAAGTTAATGCAATTAAATTTTCAAAATTTATTTCGAAAACTGCATTAGGATGACCTGCGGCTGCAAAAATAGAAGAAAATCTATTTAAAGTTTCATCAATAAAAATATTTATTTTTGTTAAATGTCCTGTTGGAGACACTCCGCCAATTGTATATCCAGTAATTTTTTTAACGTCCTCTGGGTTCGCCATTGAAACATCTTTTTCATCTAAAATTTTTTTTAATTTATTTAATGAGCACCTTTTATCTCCAGAAACTAAACATAAAACATAACTATCCCCTGCTTTAAAAAGTAAACTTTTAACAATTGCCCCTACTTTGCAACCTAAAGCTGTAGCTGCATCGTTAGCTGTTCTGGCAGTTTTCTCTAAAACAATCACTTCAAGATCTGGGTTAAATTGTTTTAGTGATTTTTCTGCTCTTAAAACTGGCTCTTTATTTAATATTGAATTCACAGGTTTTATATATTTATTATTTTAGTGACTAATTACACTACTTATGTGAAAATTGCATAGGTGTTATTTATTAAATAAGCAATATTTTTAGGTATTTTTTTGTTAATTAGGCCAAACAAAATTACATAGGAGACGAAATGAGTGCAAAGAACGTTTTAAAATTTATTAAAGAAAAAGATGCAGAATTTGTAGATCTAAGATTTACAGATCCAAGAGGAAAACTTCAACATTTAACAATGGATGCTTCAATAGTAGATGAAGATATGTTGAATGAAGGTGTGTTTTTTGATGGTTCATCTATTGCTGGATGGAAAGCAATTAATGAGTCTGACATGATTTTAAAACCTGATACAGCAAGAATGTTCATGGATCCTTTTACGTCTCATAATACTGTAGTTTTGTTTTGTGATATTCTAGATGCAATTAAAAAAGATCCTTATGAAAGAGATCCAAGAGGTGTTGCTAAAAAAGCTGAAGAATATTTAAAAGCTTCAGGAATAGGTGATAAAGCTTTTTTTGGACCAGAGCCAGAATTCTTTGTTTTTGATGATGTAAGAATCAAAAATGACATGAATGAATGTGGGTTTAAGTTAGATAGTAAAGAAGGTCCTTACAATTCAGGTAAAGAATATGAAAATGGAAACATGGGACACAGACCTCAAATTAAAGGAGGATATTTCCCGGTACCACCAGTTGATAGTGAACAAGATATGCGTGGTGAATATCTTAAAAATTTAAAAGAGGTTGGTATTAAAGTTGAGAAACATCACCATGAAGTAGCTCCTAGTCAGCACGAACTTGGAATGTATTTTGGAACTTTAGTTGATCAAGCAGATAACGTTCAATTATACAAATATGTTGTGCAAATGGTTACACATTCTTTTGGAAAAACTGCAACATTTATGCCAAAACCAGTTGCTGGTGATAATGGTTCAGGTATGCATATCCACCAATCTATTTGGAAAGGTGATACTCCAGTATTTTCAGGAGATGCATATGCAGGACTGAGTGAAACAGCATTACATTATATTGGTGGAATTCTTAAACATGCTAAAGCAATTAATGCTTTTGCTAACTCTACAACAAACAGTTACAAAAGATTAATTCCAGGTTTTGAAGCTCCAGTTCTTCTTGCGTATTCAGCAAGAAATAGATCTGCTTCTTGTAGAATACCGATCACATTAAGCAAAAAAGGTGCAAGATGTGAGATTAGATTCCCAGATGCTGCAGGAAACCCATATTTAACTTTTGCAGCTATGTTAATGGCTGGAATTGATGGAATTAAAAATAAAATTCATCCAGGTGAGTCTTTTGATAAAGATTTATATGAATTACCACCTGAAGAAGTTAAAGCTATTCCTACAGTTTGTGGTTCTTTAAGAGAAGCGATGGAAAGTTTAGATAAAGACAGAGAGTTTTTAACTCAAGGAGGTGTCTTTACTGATGATCAAATTGATGCTTACATTGCTCTTAAGTTTGAGGAAATTCACAAATTTGAACATGCACCTCATCCTGTAGAGTTTGAGATGTATTACAGTAGCTAATAAACTTAATTACTGTCTAGTTGTTGCAATTGTATCTTTGTTAACACCTTTTTTGACTACGTAATCTTGTGTGCCGTTCGCACCGGTTTCCACTTCTTTACGTAGTTCTTTAAAGAATGTTTTTTCCTTTAAAGAGTCTTTCAAGTTTTTAACAAGATTTTTAAACTCAAATTTGTTCATATAGAATCTATACATCAGATATGCATATAATGCAATACAGATATGCAAGGAATGGGATAATACAGCTTATGATATTTTAAAGGACTCTCCGCAGCCACAACGCTCAGTTTCATTAGGATTATTAAACACAAATGACGAGGACAATTCCTCCTTTTTGTAATCCATTTCAGTGCCAAGAAGATACATAATAGCAGCTGAATCTACGAATACTTTCACACCCTTATCCTCAATAACTTCATCGTTAGGATTTAACTCTTTTGTATACTCCATTACATAAGACATCCCTGCACAACCACCTGATTTAACTGATACTCTAACACCAATAGAATCTTTTTCAGCATTAGACATTATCTCTTTTATTCTTAAAGCTGCGTTATCACTTAATTTAATTATTGGGTTCATTACAAATTTAATTCCAATTTTGCTGCTTCTGACATCATATCTTTGTTCCACGGTGGATCCCAAACTAACTCAAGATCAACATCCTCTATACCTTCAACTTGCATTGCGCCCTCTTTAACTTCTTTTGGTAAACTTTCTGCAACTGGACAGTTTGGAGTTGTTAGTGTCATTTTGATAATAGCAAATTTTTCATCTTTTACTTTAATATCATAAATCAAACCTAATTCGTAGATATTTACAGGTAACTCAGGGTCATAAATTTTTCTTATTTCCTCAATTATTTCATCTTTTTTTGTCATAATTTAATTCTCTGTTTTTACTTCTTCTGTTTTTTCATCAAAAGCGGAAACCATTGTATGCCAAGATAAAGTTGCACATTTAACTCTCATTGGATATTGCTTAACACCAGATAAACACATTAGTTTAGTTTTTTCATCTTCGCTCAAATACTCAGATTTTAATTCAGGATTTTCCTTAATCATGCCTAAAAAATCCTCAACTATCTCTTTGGCCTCATGCTCATTTTTTCCTTTAATTAAATCTGTCATTATAGAGGCTGAAGCCATTGAAATTGCACAACCACTCCCTTCGAAGGATGCATCTTCTACAATTTTTTGTCCATTTAGTTTTAAGTAAACATGAACATTATCACCACAAAGAGGATTATTACCTTTGGCGTCTTTATTAAAACCTTCTGTCTTTCTAAGATTTCTAGGATTCTTACCGTGTTCTAATATAATTTCTTGATATAGCTCTTTTAAATTCATTATAAATTAAATATTTTTTTACAGTTGTTTATTGACTGGTTTAACTGATCTAAATCTTCTTTTGTATTATAAATACCAACTGATGCTCTAGCACTAGCTGGGATGTTTAATTTATCATGTAGAATTTGACAACAATGATGTCCTGCTCTTATTGCAACCCCATCTTCATCCAAGATAGTTGCAATATCATGAGGGTGAACTCCTTCTATAGTGAATGATAAAACCCCTCCTTTATTTTTTGGATTTCCAATAAGTTTAACTGAATTATTTTTTTGCAATAGTTCTTGCCCGTATTCAACTAAATCAGCTTCATGTTTCATAACATTTTCTATACCAATGCTTTCTAAAAATTTTATTGATTGATCAAAAGCAATTACTTGTGCTGTGGCCATAGTTCCTGCCTCATATTTGTTGGGCAATTCACCATAGGAAATCCTATCTTTTTTAACTTCATTTATCATTCCTCCACCACCTTGGTATGGAGGTAATTCTTCTAACCATTTTTTCTTACCATAAAGAACTCCTAAACCTGTAGGTCCATACATTTTGTGACATGAAATTGCATAGAAATCACAATCTAAATCTTGCATATCTAATTTTAAATGTGGCGCTCCCTGACATCCATCGACTACAACAATTATTCCTTTTGAATGTGCAAGCTGGGTAATTTCTTTTACGGGTAAAATTGCACCTGTTACATTCGATAGATGAGTAATAGAAATTATTTTTGTTTTTGAAGTTATTTTTTTTTCTATTTCCTCTAGAGTGATTTCACCTTCTTCATTTATTTCTGCAAAATTAATTTTTATATTTTTTGATTTCCTCAAGAAATGCCATGGTACATAATTTGAATGATGTTCTAGTTCTGTAATTAATACTTCATCACCTTCCTGTAAGTAGCTTTGACCCAATGTATTAGCAACTAAATTTAATGCTTCAGTAGCACCTTTTGTAAAGACAATTTCATTTTTATCTTTAGCGTTAATATATTTTTGAACAGATGTTCTTGTATTTTCATACAAATTAGTAGCAGCAACTGCAAGATAATGAACACTTCTACCAACATTTGAAAATTGTTTGGTATAAAATTCATTAATTCTATCCACAACTATTTTAGGTTTTTGAGATGAATTCGCACTATCTAAATAAACTAGATCATTATTTTGAATTTTTTCATCAAAAATTGGAAATTCTTTTTTTATCTGATCAATATTCATTCTTTAATTCCAATCATATTTTTTATTAAGTTTTTTATTTCTGAGTCAGTAATTTTTTCAACAACATCGAGTAGAAATCCATTAATTAAAAGCTCTCTTGATTGTTGGTAACTTAGACCTCTAGACATTAAATAAAATATAGAATCCTCATTTAAACTACCTGACGCTGAACCATGCGAACATTTAACATCATCGGCATAAATTTCTAGTTCTGGCTTTGCGTTAAACTCCGACTCTTTATTTAACAATATTGCTTTACTTAATTGATATCCATCGGTTTTCTGAGCATCAGAATTTACAAATATTTTTCCTTGATAAACTGCTTTAGAACCTTCATCTAAAACACTTTTAATTAGTTGATAACTTTTTGTACTTTCAGTTAGATGATTTATAATTGATCTAATTTCGTGATGTTTATCATTATTCAATGAAAAAACACCATTTACAAAAGCTGATGCATAAACTCCATTTAAATTACAATTTATCTCATTTTTAGAAAAATTTGATCCAGAGGATAAAATAAATGTTTCGGAAATACTGTTCTTATCTTGATCAATATTGTTAAAAGAATATTTAATGTTTTTATTCTCAAATTTATCTACTTTATAATTTTTTAAAACTGCATTTTCTTTTAATTCAAAGTTATAAAATATGTTTAAAAAATTTTTTTCAGATGTGTCATTAAATAAATCAATTAATCTTAACGAGCTATCTTTATCTAGTTCAAAATTAAGTCGTAAATTAATATTTTTAGACCAAATTTTTGAATTTGTTGTATGATAGATAATTAGAGGTTTTGCTAACTGATAACCTTTTTTTACCAATATTTTAAAACATTTATTAGTAAAGGCATTATTTAAGTCAGATAATGAATTGCTATTTTCAAATTCATTTATAGTTTCTGATTGATCAATTATTTCTATTTGATCTTTTTTTTCATATTCAAAATCAATTTTTTCAATTCTACCATTTATAAAAACTATTTTATTATGCTCTAATCCATCTACAAATACAGATGTATCAACTTTATTAGTAGATGTTTGGTCATTATAAAAACTAAGTTCTCCAATATTATTTTTTATTATTTGATTCAAATCTGAAAATTTCCAATCTTCCTCTTTTCTATTTGGAAAACCTTTGTCTATGAAATTGTCTAAACAAAATTTTTTTATTTCAATATCTTTTTGAGATAAACTTAAATTTTTTATACTATTATCAAAATCTTTTTGTAATTGTTCTTTCATTTAATTAAAATTTTCATATCCTTTTTTTTCTAACTCTAAGGCTAAATCTGGGCCACCAGATTTTACAATTTTTCCATTCATCAAAACGTGAACAAAATCAGGTTTTATATAATCAAGTAATCTTTGATAGTGTGTAATAATTAAAAATGAGTTGTTTTTATCTCTCAATGTATTAACTCCATCTGCAACAATCTTTAAAGCATCAATATCTAAACCAGAATCTGTTTCATCTAAAATTGACAATTTTGGAGCTAGCAATGACATTTGTAAAATTTCATTTTTCTTTTTTTCACCTCCTGAGAAACCAACATTTAACTGTCTGTTTAATTTTTCCTCATCAAATTTTAATTCTTTGGATTTTTCTTTTACCAATTTTAGAAATTCAATTGCATCAAGCTCTTTCTCACCCCTAGCTTTTCTCACAGCATTTAAAGAAGTTTTTAAAAATATATTTGTATTTACACCTGGAATTTCTAAAGGATATTGGAAAGCTAAAAATATACCCTTGTGTGCTCTTTCCTCTGTTTCAAGTTCAAATAAATCTTTTTCCTCAAAAAGAACTTCCCCAGAAACTTCATATCCTTTTTTTCCTGATAAAATATTGGACAAAGTACTTTTTCCAGATCCATTAGGACCCATAATTGCATGAACCTCACCGGGATTTATATCTAAGGATAGTCCATTTAAAATAGACCTATTATCAATTGTTGCATTTAAATTATTTATTTTAAGCATTAGCCTACACTTCCTTCCAAACTTATACCTACAAGTTTTTGAGCTTCTACAGCAAATTCCATAGGCAGTTGTTGCAACACTTCCTTACAAAAACCATTAACAATTAAGCCGACAGCTTCCTCTGGATTTAATCCTCTTTGTTGACAATAATGTAGCTGCTCTTCACTAATCTTGGATGTGGTTGCCTCATGAGCAATATTTGACTCAGAATTTTTATTTTTTATATAAGGAACAGTGTGAGCTCCACATTTGTTACCCATTAATAAAGAGTCGCACTGAGTATAATTAGTTGAATTTTTAGCTTTTGATGAAATATCAACTAAACCTCTATATGTCATATCTGAACTACCTGCTGATATTCCTTTAGAAATTATTTTACTTTTAGTATTTTTACCTAGATGGATCATTTTGGTACCTGTATCTGCTTTTTGATGATTGTTAGTAATAGCTATTGAATAGAACTCACCAACAGAGTTATCTCCTTTAAGAATACAACTAGGATACTTCCAGGTAATTGCAGAACCTGTTTCAACTTGTGTCCATGAAATTTTTGAATTTTTTCCCTTGCATAAACCTCTTTTTGTTACAAAATTATAAATTCCACCTTTGCCATCTTGATCACCTGGATACCAATTTTGAACAGTTGAATATTTTATTTCCGCATCATCAAGTGCAATTAGTTCAACATTAGCAGCATGTAATTGATTTTCATCTCTCATTGGAGCTGTACATCCTTCTAAGTAACTAACATAACTTCCTTTGTCTGCGATAATTAAAGTTCTTTCAAATTGACCTGTATTTGATGCATTAATTCTAAAATAAGTTGATAGTTCCATTGGACATCTAACACCCTCTGGAATGTATACAAAAGAACCATCTGTAAAAACCGCTGAATTTAATGTTGCAAAAAAATGATCACTAGTTGGTATTACAGAGCCTAAATATTTTTTGACTAATTCGGGGTGACTTTGAATTGCCTCTGATATAGGACAAAATATAATTCCTTGTTTTGTTAATTCATCTTTAAAAGTAGTAGCTACAGAAACTGAATCAAATACAGCATCAACAGCTATTCCATTTAATCTCGCTTGCTCTTGTAAAGGAATTCCAAGTTTTTTATAAGTTTCTAAAAGTTTAGGATCTAGTTCATCTAAGCTCTTTGGCTTATCTTTCATACTTTTAGGAGCTGAGTAATAATATAAATCTTGATAATCTATTTTTGGAAATTTAGGTTTCTGCCAATCTGGTTCTTTTAATACCTTAAATCTTTCAAAAGCTTTTAGTCTGAATTCGAGCATCCATGCAGGTTCTTTTTTTATATTTGAAATAAATTTAATAACATCTTCATTCAAACCTTTTGGAGCTTGAATATTTTCTATATCTGTAGAAAAACCATATTTGTAGTCTTTTAAATTATTTATTTCTTTTTGTCTGTTATCCATTCTAAACTCTTGTTTCTTTGTTGTTGTTTAATAAATCTTTTAGACTTTTATTTTCAAAGAATGTATTTATGTGTATCTCTAATTCGTCCCATAAATTATGAGTAATGCACTTTGTAGCTTTGCCGTTGCATCCTTTTTTAGATTCTTTTTTTACATTGAACAGTTTTTACTTTTTCATCAACTGCATGAAAGATATTTGTTAATTTAATATCGTTTGGGTTTTTATTAAGAACATATCCTCCTTGAGTTCCTCTAATGCTTTTAACAATTTCGTTTTTTTTTAATTTAGAAAAAATTTGTTCTAGATAATCTAAAGATATGCCTTGTCTCAATGATATATCTCTTAGTGATACTGGGTTGATGTTATCAAATCTAGCTAAATCCACTAATGCCATTACAGCATATCTACCTTTTGATGTAAGTTTCATATTTTACCCTTAAATTGAGGGTTTTTATACATACCTGACTAAAATGGTCAAGTTTAGAGTTTAAAAAAAAACTAACATATTGTCGCTGACTTATGATAAACGTACATTTTTTTTGAGAATAATAATCAATATCGTTTATGGATAACAAGATTTTAGAAATATTTATACCTGGTCCTGCAGGAAGACTTGAGGCTAAATATTATAAAAGTAAAAAAAATACTTCTCCAATTGCATTAGTATTACAGCCCCATCCTCAATATGGAGGAACTATGAATAATAAAGTAGTAGTAGATACGTTTCATGCATTTATGGATAACGAATTTTCTGTTTGCAGAGTAAATTTCAGGGGTGTTGGCAAAAGTGATGGGGAATTTGATAATGGTCAAGGCGAACTTGCTGATGCAGCAGCAGCTTTAGATTGGTTGGAAAGAGAAAATTTTGATAATTCACAATGTTGGGTATCTGGATTTTCATTTGGATCTTTGATTGCAATGCAATTATTAATGAGAAGACCAGAAATAAATAGATTTATAGCAATTTCACCTCAACCAAATGTTTATGATTTTTCTTTTTTATCTCCATGTCCAACTTCTGGTTTAGTTGCTTATGGTAAAAAAGATGAATTGGTACCAGTAGAGTATATTACTGAACTTGACAAAAGATTAAGTGCACAAAAAGGTATTAAAGTAGAATTTAATGCAATATCAGAAGCCAATCACTTTTTTTCAAAAACAAGTGATTCTTTAATTAAACATCTTGATAAATATATAAAAAAAGAAACAGCGCTATATTAAAAATTTTCTACCAGTTTTCCACCCACCGTAAATTCTTTGCATCCAGTTGTTGTGTTAAAAGAAATTGGTAAATTCAAAAAAGACCTTATAGCTAGAAATCCAAATGCCTGTGATTCAATATAATCACCATT
>CACDQB010000013.1 GCA_902554795.1 uncultured Pelagibacteraceae bacterium
GTAGATTTAATTTGTTATAGAAGATTTGGACATAATGAGGGAGATGAGCCTTCATTTACTCAACCTTTAATGTATAAAAAAATTAGATCTCATCCCAGTGTTTACAAAATTTATGGAAATAAATTAGTAAACGAAAAATCTATAACTGAAGAATTATTAAATCAAAATGTTAAATCATTTAAAGATTTACTTGATGAACAATACAAAAGTGCAAAAGATTATAAACCTAAAATAGAATGGTTTGAGGGAACATGGTCAAGATATAAACCTGAAAGAGGTAAAGATAAGAGGGGTATAACAGGTTTTGATGAAAATAAATTAAAAATAATCTCAGGTAAAATAAATGGTATTCCTGAGGAAAAAAATATTCACAAGACTATCTCTAAAATATTTAATGCTAGAAAAGAAAGTGTTGAAAAAGGTACTGGAATTGATTGGTCTTCAGCTGAATCTTTAGCTTTTGGATCTTTGCTAGAGGAAGGATATCCAGTTAGGCTTGTAGGACAAGACTCTGGAAGAGGAACATTCAGTCAACGACATTCTGTTTTAAGAAATCAAATAGACAATTCTAGATACATTCCACTGAATAATATTTCTAAAAATCAAAAGCAATTTGAAGTAGTAGATAGTTTTTTATCTGAACTTGCGGTTTTAGGTTTTGAATATGGTTATAGTCTAGTAGAGCCAAATACACTTACACTTTGGGAAGCACAATTCGGTGACTTTGCTAATGGAGCTCAAGTAGTAATTGATCAATTTATTGCATCTGGTGAGAGAAAATGGAATAGAGCATCTGGTATAGTAATGTTGTTACCTCACGGATATGAAGGACAAGGACCAGAACATTCTTCAGCAAGATTAGAAAGATTTTTACAACTATGCTCAAACGATAATATGCAAGTAATGAACTGCACAACCCCAGCAAATTATTTTCATGCTTTAAGAAGACAAATGCATAGGAGTTTCAGAAAGCCACTAATCATAATGACACCAAAATCATTATTAAGAAATAAGTATTGTGTTTCAAATTTAGAAGATTTTAACAAAAAAAATACTTTCCATAGAGTATTGTGGGATCATGCTATAGATCCTAAGTCTAAAGGATTTATTAAACTAAAAGAAAGTTCTAAAATAAGAAAAGTAATTCTTTGTTCTGGAAAAGTATATTTTGATTTGTTAGACGCCAGAGAAAAGCTTAAAAGAGATGATGTAGTGATGTATAGAATTGAACAATTGTATCCATTTCCAGCAAAAGCTTTGGTTAAGGAGTTAAAACCATATGCTGAAAATGCCGAATTCTTTTGGTGTCAAGAAGAACCAAAAAATATGGGTGCTTGGTTTTCAGTTAGAGATTATATCCAATGGACATTAGACACTTTAAAGGCTAATAATAATAAAATTTCTTATATAGGAAGAAGCCCAGACGCAACTCCTGCAACAGGATATGCCAAAAGGCATAATTCTCAACAACAAGAAATAATTAACAAGGTATTTGATTAATTTTAATGAGTGAAAAAATAGTAGTCCCTGTTCTTGGCGAAAGTATAACAGAAGCGACTGTTGCAAAATGGTTAAAAAACACAGGTGATACAGTCGAAGCAGATGAGCCAATTGTAGAACTTGAGACAGACAAAGTAAACTTAGAAGTGCCATCTCCAATTTCTGGTGTGTTAACAGAGATAAATTCACAAGATGGATCAGTCGTTGAAGTAGGAGCGTTATTAGGTTCTGTATCAGCAGAAGGTGGAGTGGTTAAATCTGCGCCAAAAACGCAAAAAGTAATCAAGCAAGAGGAAATAGTTCCTGTAGAGAGCAATGTAATAAAATTAGATGCAAATAAAAAAGAACCAAAAGTATTTGAAGAAAAAGATATGGAAGAACCCAAAGAGAAACCATTGGTTTTAACTGAGGAAGTTAAACCAGATGTTGCTCCTAAAAGAAATGTTAATCCAACCTTGTCTCCAGCAGTGAGAAAAATAGTAACTGAAAATAATATCGATATTAATTCAATTCAAGGTTCAGGAAAAGATGGGAGAGTTTTAAAAGGAGATTTAATAAGTTTGATGGGCGCAAATCCAAAACCATCTGAAAGAAAAATTCAATATGGTGAAGAAGAACGAATTAAGATGACTAGGTTGAGACAGACTATTGCAAAAAGATTAAAACAAGCCCAAGAGAATGCTGCTCTTTTAACAACATTTAACGAAGTTGATATGAGCAGTGTGATGGAAATGAGGAAAGAAAATCAAGAGGATTTCCAAACTCGTTATGGAATAAAATTAGGATTTATGTCTTTCTTTGTAAAAGCGTGTGTGGTTGCTTTAAAAAATTTCCCTGCGGTGAATGCTGAAATAGAAGGAGATGAGATTGTCTATAAAAACTATTACAATATTAGCTTTGCTGTTGGAACAGATAAGGGTTTGGTTGTTCCAGTTTTGAGAAATGCAGATGAATTATCCTTTGCTGATATTGAAAAAAATATTAAAGAAATTTCAGAAAAAGCTCGAGATGGAAAGCTAACGATTGAAGATCTCCAGGGAGGAACATTTACTATAAGTAATGGGGGCGTGTATGGGTCTATGCTTTCAACTCCAATACTAAATTTACCTCAATCTGGAGTGTTGGGCATGCATAATATAGTGGAAAGACCTGTTGTTGTAGACGGTGAAATCAAAATAAGACCAATTATGTATTTAGCATTATCATATGATCACAGAATTATTGATGGAAAAGAATCTGTATCTTTCCTTAAAATGATTAAAGAAAACTTAGAAGACCCTAGAAGGTTGTTTTTAGATATTTAAATGTCAGAAAAATTTCAAGCTGTAGTTATTGGAGGTGGACCGGGTGGTTATGTGTGTGCAATAAGACTTGCTCAATTAGGATTAAAAACTGCATGTATAGAGTCTAGAGGGTCTTTGGGAGGTACTTGTTTAAATGTTGGTTGCATCCCATCAAAAAGCCTACTTAATCTGTCTGAAGAATTTCATAAAGTAAAAAGTTTAGCAAACAAAGGTATTGAAGTTGGTGAAGTAAAATTAAATTTAGACAAAATGATGAAAAGCAAAGATAAAGCTGTAACCGTTCTTACAAAAGGTGTTGAGTTTCTTTTGAAAAAAAACAAAGTTACTTATTTTAAAGGACACGGAAGTTTTAAATCTAAAAATGAAATTTTAATAAAGGATGATAAAAATAAAGAAACCATCATCCAAACAGAAAAAACAGTTATTGCAACAGGATCAGTTCCAGTTTCATTACCAGGAATAGAAATAGATGAGAAAACAATTGTCTCATCAACAGGTGCTTTAAAGTTAGAAAAGGTACCTAAGAAAATGGTTGTAGTAGGAGGAGGCTATATAGGATTGGAGATGGGATCTGTATGGTCAAGACTTGGAGCAGAGGTGCAAGTTGTTGAATTTTTAGATCATATTACACCTGGAATGGATAAAGAAATCTCATCAGAATTTATGAAAATATTAAAAAAACAGGGAATGAAATTTAATATGCAAAATAAAGTTGAAACAATTAAAAAAAATACAGCTGGTGCAGTGGTTTCAACAGTAGATAAAGATGGTAATAAAAATAATTTTGAGTGTGATGTTGTTTTGATTTCTGTTGGTAGAAAACCTAATACAGATGGTTTGAACCTAGAGTCTGTAGGAGTAGATCTTGATGAAAGAAATAGAATTAAAACTGATAAAATTTTTAAGACTAACGTTGAAAATATTTATGCAATAGGTGATGTAATTGTTGGTCCAATGCTTGCACATAAAGCGGAGGACGAAGGTATAGCAGTTGCAGAAAACATAGTTGGTCAATCTGGACATGTAAATTACGATACAATCCCAGGAGTAGTTTATACAACACCAGAAGTAGCATCAATCGGTAAAACTGAGGAACAATTAAAAGAATTAAATAAAAAATATAAAGTAGGGAAATTTTCGTTTATGGCAAATTCAAGAGCTAAGGCCATAGATGATGCGGAAGGTTTTGTTAAGATTTTAGCTGATGAGCAAACAGATAAAGTATTAGGTGCACATATAATTGGACCTCATGCAGGAGAATTAATTGCAGAGATTGGTGTTGCAATGGAATTTGGCGCAAGTGCAGAAGATATAGCCCGAACTTGTCATGCTCATCCAACGTTTTCTGAAGCAGTTAAAGAAGCTGCTTTATCAGTAGATAAAAGAGCAATACACTCTTAAATTATAGGATTTTATAGGAAAATCCTAAATTATCCTTTTGTATTAATAAGAATAATCAAGTTTTTCAAAATAAATAACTTTTTTAAATTTATTGTGATTGCTAACTTTTTTTAAGTATTAATTCACGTTTCTTGGTACAGTCTTGGTACAGAGCTAAAAATCCTCTTGGTACAATCTTGGTACGGGTATGTATTTGACTCTTTTATTAGACTAATCTTTTTTGTATTGATATTTTATTGTAAACATTTTAGTGAGATATGATTAAATATATTTTTTATACTTTATTCGTACTTTTTATAACCTCAAGTGTTTTTGCTAAAACTTTAGATCAGAAGAAAAATGATCTAAAAAAAGTTTATGAAGCAGGTGGAATATCAAAAATAGAATATAATAAAGCATTAGAATTTTTAGAAAAATCAAAGAATCAAAAAAAAACTAAAAAAAAAACAATTTCACTTATAAAAAATAAAGACAAAACAAAATCAAGAAGTTTATTTAAAAAAAAAAATGAAGATAAAGAGGAAATAACTCTAGAAAAAATTGAAAAATTAGGCACACCAGTAAAATTTGATAATTCTTACTTTCCTGAAGCAATGATTAAAAAATTTATAGGGTGCAATAATAGTTTTAAGTGTAAAGGCCAAAAGGCTGGTGGAGAATTGTTCAAAACTTTTAATAGAAGCAAATCCTATGGTCAAAAAAATCCTGGAAAAATGATCAAAGCAATGGGTATGTTTGAGGTCTTTTATGCAAGTAAACTTTGGTATGCGAGAAAGTCAATAAAAAGATTTAAAGAAAATGAATACAAAAAAGGTATTTTTTCAAAAAAGAAAAAAGATGAGAAAGAGATTCGATCCTTATTTGGCATAAACAAAGGTAGAATTAGTATGCGAGAAGCGCTTGGAATGAGTTCTGATACTCCAACAAAAGAGGCAATTAAAAAATTTTGGTTACTAGGTGAATTTTTAGATCTTGGAACTGGTGTTAATAATAAAAAATTAGATAAAGATTTAAAAGAAAGGCAAGAATTACTTGAAGCTTATAAATTACAAATATCTAACTTAAGGAAAAAACTCCAAGATGATGTAGAAAAGGAAGAAGATGAAAAGTCAATTGAGTAAAATTTTAACAATTGTATTTGTTATTTTGTTTTTTACACTATCTAAATCTTATTCAATAGAAGAAATAACTGAATTAACTGATGCAATTAATGACGCTAGAAAAGAATTTAATAATGTTTCAGAAGCTTCAACAGAACAATCAAAGATTATTGATGAGGCTTTAAAAGAAATTGATAAAGCAACTGAGTATGTTCAGGAAGCTATAAATAATAATAATACTAAAGACGCAATAAAAACTTTAGAGTTTATAGAGAAATCTTTATCTGATGTCGAAAGTATAATTCCCCAAGAGTTTGGGTCAGACATGTCTAATATGGATGTTTCTGCAATATCAAAAGAAGATATGGATGTTGTAAACGAAATAACTTCACAAATGAATGTTGCTAAAGAGGAAAAGCTAAATGAATTTATGACAGAACTAGTTGATTTAAATCAAAAAGGAATTGATACCATTTCTATTTCTGAAAATTTAACTAGTTTGGGAATTGATACTATAAAAATATCTATAAATTTAAACGAAACAAAGAATATTGAAACATGGACAAAAGAAGAGTGGGCAGAATCTTATAAAGGCTCAATTTTAACATCAGCTGGATCAGATATAGTTAAAGATAACGAAATAAATGATAAAGTTGTTGATTTAGAACAAAAATTAGAAGCTAATAATCTTGCAATATTAGAAAAAAGAAGTTCACTGACAGAACTACAAACAAAAATTGACCCCTTATCAAATCAAATAACAGATCTGAAAGCACAAAAGACTAATCTGTTAGCTAAATATAATGAAGAAATATTAAAGCAATCTTCAAAAGTTTTATCTAACGATGAAATAAGTCAAAGCAAAGAGTTAGCTGACCAATTTAATAATCAAATGAATGAAATTTCAAATGAGATCAAATTTGCAGAAGAACAAACAAGTTCGTTTCAGCAACAAATTCGAGGTTTAAATGTAGAGTTAACCAGTGAAATTGCTAATAAAACACAACTTGAAAATAATATTAGAGATCTAAACAATCAACTTTCAGCGAATCAAGATATTTTATCTCAAAAAACTGTTGAGCTTAATAGTCTAAAAAATACAAATTTAAATACAAAGATAAATTCATTAAACGAACAATTACAATATGCATCTCGTGAAAGAGATTTTATTGAAAGTAATTTTGAAAAATCAATAGATTTAGAAGTAGATGCACTTGCAAGGTATCATTCAGCGTTAGGAGACGTTGATAGTAAAGACTTTGATAAACAAATAGATTTTTCTATGAGAGAAGTTGATGTAATTATGGATGCCGATCCTAGAAAACACAGAGCATTTGAAATAGAAAAATACGCAACTTATGCTGGTTTTTCAGAGGACTATATTCAAAAAAGCATTCAAGCAGTAAATAGCGATGATTGGGTAAGACAAAAAGAAATTTACAAAGAAGTTTCGAAAAAACTATCTAAAAATCCAGAATGGGTTGTTGATATACCATCTGATGCTGAACTCAATGTTATGATCGAAGAGGAAAAAGCAATACAAGCTGCTGCTCTTGCATCTATGGAGGTAGAGGGGATTAGGTCTGCATGGAATGAAAAAATTAATGAGCAAGCAAAAGAATTCCAGCCTTTAGCAGGATTAAATACAACATGGATTAAATATTCAAGCCTTCAGTCAAATGTGGTTGAAACTGACTTAGTAGCTAAAGAACTAGATAAAATTTTAAATTCTGATGCTGAACTAAAAAATCTTACAGCAACATTAGAAGAAAAACAAAAACAATTGAAAGATATACAAGAGTTTCAAAGATTAAAAACTGAAGAAATAAATGAACAAATAAAACCACTTCAAGATCAGCTATCAAGTGAATACGCTAAAATGAATGATTTTAATCAACAATATATGCAAAAATCATTAGAAAAAAATTCATTTATAAATTCAATTGGTGGATATGCTGCACTACAAAGAGATAAAGGCAATATTAATTATGGTGAATGGACAAGAACTATTAATGATTTAGATCAGCAACTCTCAGATATAAATAACAAAGCTCAAAACCAAATGATGGAAGCTCAAAAAATTTCAAGTGAAATTTATAAAATTCAGATGGATAAGAGCACATCAAGTACCGACATTAACAATTGGATAAATTTACAACGTGAAGTAGGGAATTTATCAATAGAACATAGTCGAAAACTTGGTAACGCTGCAGAGCAAGCTAGATCAAATCTAATAGCACAAGTAGAAGAAGCTAAAGTAAAGTATAATGAAATTATTTCACAAGAAAATCCAGAGCTTAAAGCTGTTGAAGAAAAAGTTATAAAAATTCTAAAAGAAGTTCCAACTTTTGCAGACGACGCAGAAAATTTAGCAGGACTTGATCCAGCAACTTTAAGAGCAAAATTAATTGATATAACAGTAGGAACCAATAATGAGACAGCGGCCTTAAACGCAGCAAGGGATGCAGTTTCTAAAATAGGTAGAGAGCCAATTGGTAATTTGACAGGTCCAACTTGGCAAATGACCAATGTTAAAGCAGCTGCAATAGTTCGATCAAAAAAATATGATTATGTAGATGATTACGCCTACATAACAGCAACTTATGGTGATCCCCTTAGTTTGAATTCGTCACAAAGAGAAGAGATTGAAGGTGAATTAAAAAATTTATTAGGAAAAGATAATATCAAATTAAAAACACTAAATACTAAAGTTTCAGAACTATCTAATGAATTAAATTTAACTAAAGAACAAAGTCAAAATTTAACAACGGAGATATCAAAATTAGAAAGTGAGTTATCTTCTTTAAAAAACTCAGAGAGTGAAATTCAAGCTCAGATAAGTAATTTATCAAATCAATTTAATTCCAAGGAAAGTTTAATTGCAGAAAAGACTCAAAATTTAGCTTCTCTTCAAGAGCAATTAAATCCTATCAGCAATAGAATGAATGATCTACAAGGACAAAGAGCTGAATTAGATGCTAAACTCAATGATCAATTAAATACTATCGCTAACCAAATTGAAAGTCAGGGCCAAGGTACAGAAAAAGCAAATGCACTAAAAACTCAATTTGAAAACCAAATTGCAGAATTAGATAATCAATTAAAGGACTATGAAAATCAAACTGTTGAAATTAACAATAAATTAATTTCCCTTACAACTGAATTAAGCACTCTAGAAACTGAGACTCCAGAAATAGCAAATCAAATTGAAAGTTTAAATCAGGATCTTAAAAATTTCGTAAACATAAAAGCTGACTTAGCTATGGCTACTGCAAAAAAAATGGGATTAGATGTTGATGAACAAGCATTAAAATCAGTTGAAATACTTGATGGCAAAGTAGTAGTTGCAATTAAAGGAACAGAACTAGTCAGAGTTGTTGATGAAAAAATGTTAACAGATCAAGCTGCAAAATTTATTGATCCAATTTCTGAACTTTCTATCAATTCCAAAATATATTCTGCAAATGCTTTAAAACCAGAATTATTAACGCAAGAACTAGTAACAGGCACATACGAAGTAGCTAAAGAAGCAAGGGAGAAAGCTACTAATCGTTTGAGAGAATTAGAGGCAACACCAGGTGCAAGCCAAGCAGAAATACAAGCTGCAAAAGCTGCAAGTGATGCAGCTAAATATGCAGAAATTGCTGCTGGTCAATCTTTAGTTTCAAATACTGACATAGCCTCTGCATCAATATCATCACAGCAAAAAACCTTAGAAGCATTAAAACAAGTAGCAAGCACACCAGGCATGAATAAATTTGATGTTCGACGTGCAAATGCTGCTGTAAAAGCTGCGGAAGCACAAATTGCAGGTACAAATTATGATTACCTGGGTGAGATTAGTAAAATTGCAAATAATGAACAAGAATTTAATAAATTTAGAGCGGATTTATACAGAAAAGATATAGAAGCAGCAAAAGTTGCAGGTAATTTTCATGAGGCTAATGAGCTACAAAAAGATTTGACTAGATTTCAAGAAAGATTAGTAGATGAACGTAAAGCATTTGAGGCAGCCACTGCTAGAACTGAATATTTTGATGCTATAAGTAAAGTAATAGGAAATTCAGTGGGTATATCCGACTCGTCAGTTCAAGAGTCAGTTAAAGTTGCAGTGGAAGGAACAAAACAAGCAAGTGAATTACAAAAAACATCTTCGGCTGCTTTAAAAGGAAACGAATTTACATCTGCATACGACTCAGCAAAAGCAGCAAGAGAAGAGATAGATAAAAATTTAAATACTTTGCGACAAGCGAGTGGTGGAGCAACGACAGAAGCAATAAAAGCAGCAGAGGCAGCAAGAAGTGCAGCTCTTCAAGCTGAAATTGCAGCTGCAAATGTTGTTGCTGCGAACACTCAAGCTGTTCAAGAAGCAGCCCAAGTAGCAGCGGCTGCTGCTCAAGAGGTAGCTCAGGAAGTGGCTCAAGAAGCTTCTGAAGTTGCTCAAGATGTAGCGCAAGCTGCAGCAGAAGCAACTTTACAAACATTAAAAGAAGCAATGAACACTCCTGGAATGAGTCAATGGGATGTACAGCGTGCGCAAGCAGCAGTAAAGGCACAAGAAGCACAAATGGCAGGGACAGAATATGATTTACAGCATGCATTAGATACAATTAATAAAAATAAAGCATATGAAGATGCTGGAGGGACACCAAATCAAAGCGGTCGTACCTGGGATGGTCATTAATATGAATGAAGTTATTGATAAAAAACTTAATCAAGACGAAGCTGCAGGTAATGCAGTTCGTGTAATTTAAAAAATTAAAAAAACTTAAAAAACTTGTACCAAGATTTAAAATGAAATAAGATTTTAAAATATGTTGAGAATGCTAGGATTTATTAATCACTTATTCATATTTCTTGGTACATTCTTGGTATGGAAAGAAGAGAGTTACGATTGCCTCTAAAAGTGTTTTGTATCAATGGTTCTGTGTGTATGTTAAAAAGTCAAATACACTCTTAATTTTTTTTCATATTATAAAAATATGAAATATCCGATTCTTGTACCAAATATTTTTAATCATCCATTCACTTATGAAAGTAGTTTAAAACTTAAAATTGGTGATTATGTAATGGTACCTTTTGGAAAATCAAAAATTACCGGTGTTGTTTGGGACGAATTTGAAAAAAATAATAATAAAAATTTTAAGACTAAAAATATAATCAAGAAATTAGACGTTACTCCGTTAAAAAAAAATACAATAAATTTTTTAAATTGGTTCGCAGAATACAATCTTATCCCAAAGGGTATGGCTTTAAAGTTAGTACTATTAACTAGTAATGCGGTAGAGAATAAAGAAACTCAACTTTATCAAATATTTGATAGCAAAATTAAACAAACCTTAATCAAGCTATCTAGTGATCAAAATAAATCTCTAAAAAAAATGAATGCTTCAAATAAAAAATTTAGAGTTCATGTTTTACAAGGTACAACTGGATCAGGAAAAACTTTAGTTTATTTTGAAGCGTTAAAACCACTGATAGTGAAGGGTTTTCAAGGATTAATTTTATTACCAGAAATAGGTCTCACCAGTCAGTTTGAACAAAAATTTTTAGAATATTTTGGTTTTAAACCTGCAGTTTGGCATTCGGGCATTTCAAAAAAAAAGAAAGAATTAATTTGGAGTGGTGTTTCTAACGGTAAAATAAAAATAATTATTGGTGCAAGGTCTTCATTATTTTTACCATTTAAAAAATTAGGAATGATAATTGTTGATGAGGAACATGATCAATCATTTAAACAAGACGAAGGTATAACCTACAATGCTCGTGATATGGCAATTTCCAGAGCATCTTTCGAAAATATTCCAATCAATTTGATTACTGCTGTCCCGTCAATAGAAACTTTTGAAAATATTAAAAAAGGTAAATACGAGGTTTCTAGATTAAATGAAAGATATCAAAACGCAGCATTACCTAATTATGAAATTATTAATTTGAATAATACAAAACTTGAAAAACAATCATGGTTATCAAATAAAATTATTGAAAAAGTTAATTTACATTTGGAAAAAAAAGATCAAGTTTTGTTTTTTTTAAACAGAAGAGGTTTTTCTCCAAATGCTTTATGTAATAAGTGTTTTACAAGTTTTACATGTCCAAATTGTAGTATCAATTTAGTTTATCATAAAAATAAAAATAACCTATTGTGCCATTATTGTGGATATAAATCTGATCTTAAAAGGAACTGTACAAAAGAAGGAAATTGTGAATTTATTTTTAGTGGCCCTGGTGTTGAGAGAATTTCAGAAGAAGTAAAAAGAAAATTTCCTGGTAAAAAAATAGAGATCTTTTCAAGTGACACAATGAATAAAAAAGATTCTAAAGAAAAAATAGATAAAATTATTAATAATGAAACGCATATTTTAGTTGGAACTCAATTAATTTCAAAAGGTTTTCATTTTCCAAGCTTAAATTGTATTGTAGTTGTTGATATTGATCTTTCATCTCAAGGACATGATTTAAGAGGTGCAGAAAAAAATTTACAGCTTTATCATCAACTTTCAGGACGTGCAGGTAGAACAGGAAAGCCAGCAACCGTATATTTTCAAACTTACGAAAATAATACTAAGATGATTTCAGAAATTACAAGTAAAAATCCAGATATTTTTTTACAAAGAGAACTGGAGATAAGGAAAAAAAATAAACTACCACCATTTCAAAGATTTATTTCTTTAATCTTAACGGGAGATAATGAAATTAAATTAGAAAAAGAAGCTATTAATTTTAAAAATTTTATTGAAAACAAAATAGATGGAAAAATATTAGGGCCAGTGAATGCTCCATTGTTTAGATTAAAGAGAAAATTTAGAATTAGATTTTTAATTAGAGGCTTAAAATCTATGAAACTACAAAGCTCTCTTGCAAAAATTATTCCAAAATATAAATTTTCTTCTGGAATAAAACTTTCAGTTGATGTTGACCCAATTAACTTTAATTAACCGCAAAAAAGAGACCTTTTTTACGAATCCGCTACTTGAAGACATAAGGGTCATATGCTATTTAGTGCGTGATTTTTAAATAATCTTCAACATTATATAGGAACCAAGTTGAGTAAAGACACCGGATTTTCAATAACTTCAGCTGAAAGGTATTCTCTTGCGCTTTTTGAACTTTCAGAGGAAAACAATCTTTTAAGTCAGATCGAAGATCAGTCTTCATCTATTCTTAATTTAATTGATCAAAGTGAAGATTTTTCTAACTTGATTAAAGATCCAACTACAAGCCAAGAAGATTTACTGAAAGTAATAAATACAATCTCTGAAAATAATAAATTTGAGTCTTTATTTAAAAATTTTTTAAGTTTTTTAATCCAAAAAAGACGTTTCTTTTTTATCGAGCGTATCCTTAAAAGTTTTATTGAAATTTGTTCAAGAAAAAGAGGTGAACTTAAGGCAGAATTAAAATCAGCAAAAGAATTATCTAATGAAGAAATTGCAAAAATTACAGAGGAGTTAACAAAAAATTTTAGCTCAAAAATAAAATTAAACTACAAACATGATGAAAGTTTAATAGGAGGTCTGGTAGTACAAGTTGGAAGTACTATGGTCGATACCTCAATAAAAAATAAATTACAACAAATCGAAAATAGAATGATAGAGGCATAAATGGAAATAAATCCTTCAGAAGTTACAAAAATATTAAAAGAACAAATTAAAAATTTTGGTGATAAAGCAGAAGTCACAGAAGTTGGTCAAGTTTTATCAGTTGGAGATGGTATTGCTAGGATTTATGGTTTGGATAATGTTCAAGCTGGTGAAATGGTAGAGTTTGCAGATGGTTCAAAAGGTATGGCTCTAAACTTAGAAAGTGAAAACGTTGGTGTCGTAATTTTTGGTGATGACAGAAATGTTAAAGAAGGGGATGTAGTAAAAAGAACTGGTAATATTGTTGATACTCCAGTCGGAAAAGAATTATTAGGAAGAGTAGTGGATGGTTTAGGAAATCCTATTGATGGAAAAGGACCATTAGATAAAGGAATTAAAAAAAGTAGGGTTGAAGTAAAAGCTCCTGGTATTATTCCACGACAATCAGTAAGTGAGCCAATGCAAACTGGTCTTAAATCAATTGATAGTCTAGTTCCGATCGGAAGAGGGCAAAGGGAATTAATTATAGGTGATAGACAAACTGGTAAAACAGCAGTTGCAGTAGATGCAATTATTAATCAAAAAAAAATCAATGAATCTGGAGATGAAAAACAAAAACTGTATTGTATATACGTTGCAGTTGGACAAAAAAGATCAACAGTAAGACAAATTCAAAAAACATTAGAAGAAGCTGGAGCTATGGAGTACACAACAATCGTTGCTGCTACTGCATCTGACTCTGCTCCTTTACAATTCTTAGCACCGTATACAGGTTGTACGATGGGTGAGTATTTTAGAGATAATGGAATGCATGCGTTAATAATTTATGATGATTTGTCTAAACAAGCAGTTGCTTATAGACAAATGTCATTGCTATTAAGAAGACCCCCGGGACGTGAAGCTTATCCTGGAGATGTATTTTATCTTCATAGTAGATTACTTGAAAGAGCAGCTAAATTAAGTGACGAACATGGTGGTGGATCACTTACTGCACTGCCAATTATTGAAACACAAGGTGGAGACGTATCCGCGTTCATTCCAACTAACGTTATTTCAATTACAGACGGACAAATTTTCCTTGAAACAGAACTATTTAACCAAGGTATAAGACCTGCAATTAACGTAGGTTTATCAGTATCTAGGGTTGGTTCATCAGCTCAAACTAAAGCGATGAAAAAAGTTTCTGGTTCAATGAAACTAGAGTTAGCACAATATAGAGAAATGGCAGCTTTTGCTCAATTTGGATCTGATTTAGATGCATCTACTCAGCAACTTTTAAATAGAGGCTCTAAACTAACTGAACTTTTAAAACAAAAACAATATTCACCTATGACTGTTGCAGAACAAGTTATTTCAGTATTTTGTGGAGTTAAAGGTTATCTGGACGATATAGATCTAAAAGATGTTGCTGAATTTGAGAGCAAGATTATTGAAAAATGTAAATCAGATAAGCCTGAAATTATAGAGTCAATTTTAACTTCAGGAAAACTTGAGGAAGATAAAGAAAAATTACTTGTTGAGGTAATCACTCAATTAAAAGGAAATTTTAAATCTTAATAATTTATGGCAAGTTTAGACGACCTAAAAAAAAGAATAGCTAGTGTAAAGTCTACACAGAAAATTACTAAAGCTATGAAAATGGTTGCAGCAGCTAAATTAAGAAGAGCTCAAGAAAGCGCTGAGAAGGGAAGACCTTATTCTGAAAAAATGAATAATGTTATTTTAAATTTATCAAATGGTATATCTGATAAAGAAAATGCACCAAAGTTACTGTCAGGTACTGGTCAGGAAAAAACTCATCTTTGTGTGGTGATGACTTCTGATAGAGGTTTATGTGGCGGATTTAATTCTAATATTATTAAAAAAGCTAAAAGTTATTTTTTAAAAATTTTAGATGAAGGTAAGGAACTTAAAATTATTACAGTAGGCTCAAAGGGAAATGATCAACTAAAAAGAGTTTACGGTGACAAAATAATTGAAAATATTTCTTTCAAAGAGTCTAAAAATGCAAATTATTTCGATGCTGACAAAGTTGGGAAAATGGTAATTGAAAAATTCGAAGCAGGTGAATTTGATGTTTGTACAATTTTTTATAACCAATTTAAAAATGTAATTACTCAAATTCCTCAAGCACAGCAAATTATCCCTTTAAATAATGAGGGAGAAGAAAACAGCTCAGAAGAAAGTTACGAATTTGAACCAGATGAAGATGAAATTTTAAGCAATTTATTGCCAAAGAATATTTCTACGCAAATATTTAAAGCAATGTTAGAGAATTCAGCTAGCGAGCAAGGGTCTAGAATGAGTGCAATGGATAATGCAACCCGAAACGCAGGTGAAATGGTTGACAAACTTACTATCGAATATAATAGAAGTCGTCAGGCAGCAATTACAAAAGAACTAATAGAAATCATATCAGGAGCAGAAAGTTTATAATTATGAGCAAAGGAATAATCACACAAGTTATTGGGGCGGTAGTAGACGTAAAATTTGATGGTGAACTACCAGAAATTTTAACAGCATTGGAATGTAAAAACGGTGATAACAGACTAGTTTTAGAGGTAGCACAACACTTAGGTGAAACTACTGTTAGAACAATTGCTATGGATGCCACTGAAGGATTAAAAAGAGGTGATGAAGTTACCAACACAAATGCTCCTATTCAAGTTCCGGTTGGGCCTGAAACTCTTGGAAGAATTATTAATGTAATTGGTGAACCAATTGACGAAAGAGGCGAAGTTAAAACTAAAGAAAGTTGGCCAATTCATAGAGCTGCACCTGAATTTAATGACCAATCAACAGAAACTGAAATCCTTGTAACAGGTATTAAAGTAATTGATTTGCTTGCACCGTATGCAAAAGGTGGAAAGATCGGATTATTTGGTGGAGCAGGAGTAGGAAAAACAGTTTTAATTATGGAATTAATTAATAACGTTGCAAAAGCTCATGGTGGTTTTTCAGTTTTTGCTGGAGTTGGAGAGAGAACTAGAGAAGGAAATGATCTTTATCATGAAATGATAGAATCTGGAGTAATTAAAAAAGAAGGAGCCGGTTCAAAAGCTGCTTTAGTTTATGGACAGATGAATGAACCTCCTGGAGCTAGAGCAAGAGTTGCACTTACAGGGTTGACTGTAGCTGAATACTTTAGAGATCAGGAAGGTCAGGACGTACTTTTCTTCGTAGATAATATTTTTAGATTTACTCAGGCAGGATCAGAGGTTTCAGCTTTGTTAGGTAGAATTCCATCTGCTGTTGGATACCAACCGACATTAGCTACTGATATGGGTAATCTACAAGAAAGAATTACGACTACAAACAAAGGGTCAATTACATCTGTACAAGCTATTTATGTACCTGCTGATGATTTAACAGACCCAGCTCCAGCTACATCGTTTGCTCACTTGGATGCAACGACTGTACTTTCAAGACAAATTGCGGAAATTGGTATTTATCCTGCAGTAGATCCACTTGATTCTACATCAAGAATTTTGGATCCAAGAATTGTTGGAGATGAGCATTATAGAGTAGCAAGAGATGTTCAAAGAATACTACAATCATATAAATCACTACAAGATATAATAGCTATTCTTGGTATGGACGAGTTATCTGAAGAAGATAAACTAGTTGTAGCAAGAGCTAGAAAAATCCAGAGATTTTTATCTCAACCATTCTTCGTTGCAGAAGTATTTACAGGTTCTCCAGGAAAACTTGTTGATCTTGACTCAACGATAAAAGGTTTTGATGCAATCTGTAAAGGTGAGTATGATCACTTACCTGAAGCTGCTTTTTATATGGTTGGAACAATTGAAGAAGCTATAGAAAAAGCCAAGAAAATGGAACAAGAAGCTGCTGCTTAATGAGCGAAGAGTTTAAAGTTGAAATAGTAAATCCTGAAAAATCTTTTTTAGTAAAAGATGATGTTTCAGAAGTTGTGGTCCCTGCTTTTGAAGGAGAGATGGGAATATTGAAGGATCATATTTCTATTATTTCCTTTTTGAAACCCGGGATAATTAAGATTTTATCTAAATCAGGAGATGAAAATTACTATGTTGAAGATGGAATCGTTGAGTTTAAAAATAACAATCTATCTATTTTAACAAGTACAATTTTTAATCTTGCTGATATGGACAAATCAAAGCAACAAGATTTACTTAAAGAGGCAGAAGAAGAGGCTAATAAAACTGATATTAATGATCAATCTAAATATTTAGCAGATCAAAAAGTTGAAGTTTTAAAAACTCTAAATTAATTTTTTTACTTTTTCTTTCAGTTCTTTATAAACATGATGTTTAAAATCAACCACAACATCAGTAATTAAATCTAGGTCAATCCACTTCCAATCTAAAAACTCTGGATTAGTTGTGTTAATATTTATTTCACTATCATTTCCAATAAATCGCATTAAAAACCATTTTTGCTTTTGACCTTTGTATTTACCTTTCCATATAATACCTAGTAATCTATCAGGTAAATCATAGGTTAATGTACCATCTAATTCTTTTATAAGTTCTACGCTTTTGATACTTGTTTCTTCCTCTAGTTCTCTAAATGCAGCTTTTAAATTATCCTCTCCCTCATCAACACCACCCTGAGGCATTTGCCAAAAATTTTTAGGATTATCTATTCTTTTTGCTACGAATACTTTATTTTCTTTATTCAATAACACAATTCCGACCCCACTTCTCAGTGGTAAATCTTTAAAATTTTTATTCATATTATCCGTTAAGTAATTTAATAGCGTAGTTTAATTGATTATCAGTATCAGTTTTTATTCTAAAATCATCACCTTCTTCATTTACTTCAATATCTGGTCTAACACCTACTTCAGAAATAGATTTTCCAGAGGGAAGATAATATTTTGCGACAGTTAATCTGATAGCTCCACGATTTTTTAAAGGAATAATTGATTGCACAGAACCTTTACCAAAGCTATTTTCACCAACGATGATTGCTCTTTTGTGATCCTTTAAAGCTCCAGCAACAATTTCAGATGCAGATGCTGAACCATAGTTAATTAAAACCAATAGTGTTTTTCCATCGGTAATATCCCCTTTTTTTGCAAACCATTTTCTATTTTCAGATTTTTTTCTGCTTTTTGTTGAAACTATCTCTCCATTTTCCAGAAAAAAATCTGTTATCTTTATTGCTTGAGACAAAAGACCCCCAGGATTATTTCTTAAATCTAAAATAAATGAATTTAAGTTTTTATCTTTTCTAAGTTTTTTAATTTGTTTTTCTATTTGATCACTACTGTTATCATTAAATGAAGTAAGCCTGATGTATCCAATATTTTCATCTATAATTTCAGATTTTACAGATTGAACCTGAATAACTTCTCTTATGATATTAAATGTTAACGCTTTTCTTTCACCTCTTCGCCTTACTGTTAACTCTATTCCAGAACCTACAGGTCCTCTCATTAAATCAACAGCTTCACTTAATGATTTTCCTTGAACCTGAACATCATTTATTTTTACTATGTAGTCACCAGCTTTTAATCCAGCTCTGGATGCAGGTGTATCATCTATTGGTGAAATTACTTTTACCACACCAGCCTCCATGCTAACTTCAATTCCTAGTCCACCAAACTCACCACTGGTTTCTGTTTGCATTTCATCAAAAATTTTAGGGGACATGTAGGATGAATAAGGATCTAAGGATTGTAAAAGTCCATTAATCGCAGAATCCATGCTTTCAGATTGATTGAACTCATCAACATATTCTTTATTAATTTTTTCTAGAACCTCACCGAAGAGATCGATTTTTTTATAAATATCAATTTCGGCTGAAATAACTGTTTTATTTAAATAAAAAACACAGAAAAGAATTAATAATAAAAATTTAATTTTTTTCATATCATCACTTTTTCTTTTGGAATTAGCTCTGACCAAATTTTTTCTAATTCATAAAACTTTCTTTTTTCTGGGTGAAAAATATGAACAATCAAATCAATTCCATCAACAAGTTTCCATTCTCCACTTTCTTTACCTTCAATTTTTGAGTCTTTTACACCGTTATTTTTAAGTTTTTCTAAAACTTGTTCTGATAAAGATTGGATATGTCTAGATGAAGTTCCACTTGCTATGATCATGTAATCAGCCATAGAACTTTTGTCTTTAAGATCAATAGTTACGATGTCTTGAGCTTTATTGAGATCTAGTGTGTTGATTACAATTTCTTTTAAGTCTGAAATATTGTCCATTAATTGATTTTAGATTATCAAATTTTTCTTAATTGAGAAGATGAAATGTTGACTTTATTAAACTCAATAAACTCTAGATTGGCCTTACTAAGTTGCTTAAATGTCTTTGATTTTAAAGAATTTTTTTTATACCCATGTCTATCAAAAACCAGAATGTTACATTTTTGTGAAATTAATTTAGATTTATGCCATTTATGAAAATTAATAAGGTTGTCGGCACCCATTAAAAAATAAATTTCAATGTTTTTATCTTTTTTTAAATGATTGATTAAATTTATAGTTTTATTTGATTTAATAATTTTTTCATAAAATTTAACCTTAATAAATGAATTTGTACTAATTATTTTTTTACAATATTTAATTCTGTCAGCAACAGATGTCTTGCTCTCTATTTTAAATGGATTTTTTTTTGTAATTGCCCAAATAATTTTTTTGAGTTTAAATCTTTTTTTTGCTTCCTTAGAAATTGCTAAATGTCCTTTGTGAGCAGGATCAAACGATCCGCCCAATACACCAATTTTTATTTTTGTGTTATTCAATTTAATTTCTTATTTTACCATTACTAGTAATTTCATATTTATATGAAATCAATTGATTTAAACCCACAGGACCTCTCGGTGGTAGTGTATTAGTAGAAATACCAACTTCTCCACCAAATCCAAATTCACCACCATCAGCAAATTGAGTTGAGGTATTATGCATTGCAATTGAGCTTTTAACATTTTTTAAGAAATATTTTGCTGTTTTTTTATTTTTTGTAATGATGGAGTCAGTGTGCATAGTTCCGTATTTATTAATATGCTTAATTGCCTCTTCAGAATTTTTAACAACTTTAACAGATATTATT
>CACDQB010000014.1 GCA_902554795.1 uncultured Pelagibacteraceae bacterium
ACTTTTCTAAATCCTCTGTTTTTCCACTTAAAACAATTTGACCTTCAGAATTATCATTTGCAATTTGAGCCTTCAAATTTTCTCTATTTTCTAACAGGATTTTTTCCATTATTTCAACTGTTGAGCCTAATACTGCAACCATTCCTCCTTGTCCCTTAGGAACAGAATTTTGCATTGCATCTCCTCTTATTCTTAATATTTTTAAAGTTTCGGAAAAATCTAAATATCCCGCACATGATAAAGCTGAATATTCACCTAAAGAATGTCCTGCAAAATATTTTGCTTTATTTAAATCTAGATTAAATTCATTTTTCACAACATTAAATATTGAATAACTAATTAAAAATATTGCAGGTTGTGTATTAGCTGTTAAATCCAATTCATCTTTTGGACCCTCTAAAATTAGCTTAGAAATAGGAAAATTTAATGTATCATCTGCCTGCTTAAAGAGATTTTTAACTATATCAAATTTATCATATAGCTCTTTTCCCATACCCACTATTTGAGATCCCTGACCTGGAAAAATTACTGAAAACATATAAAAAAAACTAATTATTTTGCCTTTTTAACTATTGTAATTGAACTTTTATAATAGTATATCCTCACTTTTTATTAAAGAACATAAATGAATTTATACGAACACACTATTATAGCTAGGCAAGATACTTCACCAAGTGAGTTAAAGCAACTAACTGAAAAATATTCTAAAATTGTTGAAAAAAATGATGGTGAAGTTGTCAAAACTGAAAACTGGGGATTGTTAAACTTATCTTATCTAATTAAAAAGAATAAAAAGGGAAGTTATATACACTTCAAAATAAAGGGTAAAGGAAATGTAATTGATGAATTAGAAAAAAATGAGTCTATAGACAAAAAATTATTAAGATATTTAACAGTCAGAGTAAAAAAATTTGATTTAGACACAAACTATTTTGTAAAAAAAGATGTTAGTGAAAAAAAAGAAAGTGCTAAAAACTAATGCCAAAAAGACAAAGTGGAAATAAAAAAGGTAAACAAAGTAACTTTGCAAAATTAAGTATTTTTCAACCAAATAAATACAAATTTAAAAAAACTTGCCCTTTATCTGTGAAGGGTGCACCAGAAGTAGATTATAAAAATATTAAGCTATTAAAAAAATATGTATCTGAGAATGGTAAAATTTTACCTTCAAGAATAACAAATGTATCTCAAAAAAAACAAAGAGAGCTCTCTGTTTCAATTAAAAGAGCAAGAAACTTAGCATTAATATAAAATGAAAGTAATATTATTAGAAAACGTAAAAAGAATTGGATCTATTGGCGAAGTAATAGATGTAAAAAGAGGTTTCGCTAGAAACTTTCTAATTGCAAATAAAAAAGCCCTTTATGCGTCAAAAGAAAATATAAAAGAAGTTGAAAAGATTAAAGCAGAGTTATCTAAAAAAGATAATGAAAAGAAAAAAGAAGCCTCTCAAATTGCTGAACAAATTAATGCTAAAGAGTATTCTGTCAAAAAACTAAGTACAGAAAATAATGAATTATATGGTTCAGTTAAACCAACTGAAATTTCAAAACTTATTCAAGAAGAAAACAAAATTGATATAAAGCCTTCAATGATTCAACCAGTTGAAGAAATAAAAGCTTTAGGAAAATTTAAAGTTAAAATTTCTTTACACTCAGAAGTTGATGCTGAAATTACAATCAATGTTTCATCAGCTGATACAATTCAATAATTATACATTCTTTTCCCCAGTAGAAATATACAATTTGATTTAATCATTTTTCATGTAAATTTATTTTCATGGAAAACAACTTAAGTATAGTCAAAGATCAATTTAAAGAGTTGCCAAATAACATTGAGGCGGAGCAAGCAGTTATAGGGTCTATCCTTGTAAGTAATGATATTTTTGATGAAATAAATACAATAATTTCCAGTATTAACTTTTATGATCCAATGCATCAAAAAATATTTGAGGCAGTTGAAAGTCTTATCTACAAAGGAATGTTGGCTAACCCAATTACTTTAAAAAATTATTTTGAAGATGAAAAAGATGATTTAAATGTTCCAGAATATTTGGTTAAGATCACAAAGTTTTCTACATCAGTTAGGCAAGCAATAGAATACTCAAAAATAATTTACGATATGTTTGTAAGGAGAGAATTAATAAAAATTTCTGAACAAACTATTGATAGTGCAAAATTAAATGATCTTGATACTAACGGACAATCCATAATCGAAAGTTCTGAAAGATTACTATTTGATTTAGCTGAAAAAGGTTCTTTCAATTCTTCTTTAGTAAAATTTGATGAGGCAATGAAACAAACAATTGAAATGGCTTCAGCTGCTTATAAGAACGAAGAGGGAATCGTTGGTGTTCCAACTGGTTTAAGAGATTTAGATGATAAGCTTGGTGGTTTACATCAATCAGATTTAATTATTATTGCTGGTCGACCATCGATGGGTAAAACCTCACTAGCAACAAATATTGCATTTAATGCTGCTCAAAAACTACAAGAGAGTGGTAAGAAATCATCTATAGCTTTCTTTTCACTTGAAATGTCTTCAGAACAATTGTCTACAAGAATTATTTCTGAACAAGCTAGAATTAGTTCTAATGATATTAGAAGAGGAAGAATATCAGATGATCAATTTGATAAATTTTTAGAAACATCAAAAAATATTTCTGAACTGCCCCTTTATATTGATGAAACTCCAGCAATAAGTATTGCAGCTTTAAGTAATAGAGCAAGACGTATTAAAAGGCTTTTTGGTCTTGATATGATTGTGGTTGATTACATCCAATTAATGAGAGGAACCACATTTAATAAAGATGGAAGAGTTCAAGAAATATCACAAATTACTCAAGGACTTAAAGCAATAGCCAAGGAACTCTCTGTTCCAGTAGTAGCTCTTTCACAGCTATCTAGACAAGTAGAACAAAGAGATGACCACAAACCTCAATTAGCAGACTTAAGAGAATCGGGTTCTATTGAACAAGATGCTGATGTTGTAATGTTTGTTTATAGAGAAGGATATTACTTGCAAAGAAAAGAACCACGTGAAGCGACAGTTGAACATGCTGAATGGCAAGCAAAAATGAATGAGGTTGCACATTTGGCTCAAATTATAATTGGAAAACAAAGACATGGTCCTATTGGTAATGTAACTCTGGAATTTGAGGAAAGATTTACAAAATTTAAGGATACTCAATTAAGTTAAATTCCAATATAAAGAGCTTGAATGATAGCTCATTTTTACCAAAACGTTATCCTCAAAAATCCCAAAGCAATATTTTTATTGTTAATTATTGCTATTTTAAGTTTTGGATACTATTCAAAAAATTTTAGGCTAGATGCTTCATCAGAAACCTTATTAATAGAGGGTGACCCAGATTTAGCATATTTGAAGGAAGTCTCTGAAAGATATGGGTCTAAAGAATTTTTAATTCTTACCTATACACCAAATGAGGGAATGGCAACTGAATCTTCAATTAATAATTTATTAAGTTTAAAATACAAAATTCAGAGCCTCAATTGGGTCCATAGTGTGATTACATTATTAGACATTCCTCTTTTAAATAATTCAGATTCTCCTCTTCAAGAAAGACTGGAAAGCTTCAAAACATTAAAAGATGAAGATGTTGATAGAGATCGAGGTTTTAAAGAGATTTTGAATAGTCCTGTTTTTCGAAATTTTGTAATTAGCGAAGATGGAAAAACTAGTGGGATTATTGTTAACATTAAACAGTCTCAAAAATTAGAAGATATAGAAAATAAATCAAAAGAAGAGGTTGAGCTAATTAAAGATCAAATCAAAAAACAAAACCATCAGAATATTTTAGAAATTAGACAAGTTATTCAGAGTTACGACGATGTTGGAAAAATATATCTTGGAGGAATACCAATGATTGCTGATGATATGATGACTTTTATCAAAAGCGATATAATTGTTTTTGGTTTGGGGGTTCTATTATTTATAATTGTTACTTTATGGTTTGTTTTTAGAAATCTTCTTTGGATTGTGGTTCCAATAAGCAGTTGTCTTTTTTCTGTGATAATAATGATGGGATTACTTGGATTGCTAGGATGGAAGGTTACGGTCATCTCATCAAATTTTATTGCACTTATGTTGATTTTAACAATGGCAATGAATATTCATATGAGTACAAGGTTTCTTCAACTTAAAAAAGATTTTCCATTAAAAAATAATTTTGAAATCATTTCCTTAACAACTTCAAAAATGTTTTGGCCAATTCTTTATACTGCTCTAACAACAATTTTTGCATTCTTATCTTTAATTTTTAGTGAAATAAAACCTATTATTGATTTTGGTTGGATGATGACTTTTGGTTTGATTACATCTTTTATCATCACATTTACTTTGCTACCTACCCTTTTAAACTTTGCACCCACAAATAATATTTCAGTGAAGAAAGAACAAAAATCTAAAATCACAAATTTACTTAGTTTAATTTCTATAAATAATAAAAACTCTATCCTGTTAGTAACTGGAATAGTTATAATATTCAGTATTACTGGAATAAGTAAGCTTGAAGTTGAAAATAGTTTTATAAATTACTTTGATAAGAATACCGAAATTTATAAAGGTATGAAACTTATAGATGAGGAGCTAGGTGGAACAACACCTTTAGAGGTTATTATAAAATTTCCTGAGAAAGAAAAGGTAAAAAAATCTGGAGAAGACGATGAATTTGACGATTGGGGTGATGAAGAAGATATTAATGATGAAAAATATTGGTTTACCAAAGATAAAATTGATCTAATTACATCCGTTCATAATTACTTAGATAGCTTACCAGAAATTGGTAAAGTTCTATCTTTTTCATCAATTATTGAAGTAGCTACACAATTAAATAATAATAAGCCTTTAGGTACTTTAGAAATGGGAGTGCTTTACTCTAAAATTCCTGAGAGTATTAAAACTGAAATTATTGATCCCTATCTTTCAATTAAAGATAATGAGGCTAGAATTAGTTTAAGAATTATAGACTCTCAAGAAGATTTAAGAAGAAATGATTTAATTAACAAAATCAATTTTGATCTAAAAGATAAATTTGGTTTAGAAGAAAAAGATTATAAACTAGCAGGAGTATTAATATTGTTTAATAATTTATTACAAAGCTTATTTAAATCTCAAATTTTAACATTAGGGTTGGTTATGGTTGGAATTTTTTCAATGTTCATAATCTTATTTAGAAATATTAAGCTTTCATTGATTGGCGTTGTTCCAAATTTTATTGCAGCTTTTTTTATATTAGGAATAATTGGGTTGTTAGGAATACCTTTAGATATGATGACTATAACTATTGCAGCAATTACAATAGGTATCGCAGTAGATAACAGTATTCACTATATTTACAGATTTAAAGAAGAGTTTAATAAAATAAAGGATTACAACAAAACATTAAAAACGTGTCATTCAACGGTTGGTGTTGCTATATTAAACACTTCAATTACGATTGTTTTTGGATTTTCAATTTTGGTGTTATCAAAGTTTATCCCAACAATTTATTTTGGTGTGTTTACAGGACTTGCTATGTTATTAGCTATGATATCGGTATTAACACTGCTTCCTGCATTAATTTTAATTATTAAACCTTTTGGCAAATCATCTTAATGTTAGAAATCATACAAGATTTTTATAAAGCAATATCAATAATTGATTTAATTTATTTAATTTTAACAATTCTTTCTTTGATAAATTGTTACAAAAAGGGCTTCATTTTAAGTATTCTCTCGATGGCTAAATGGTTGCTTGCATACATAATTACATTAATTCTATTTCCAAAAATTAAACCCTATGTAAAAGACATAATTGATAATGAGTATGTGCTCGATGTTGGTCTAGGAATAATAATATTTGTGGTTGTTATCTTTTTGGTTTTGTTAATTAATAAAGGAATCAGTAAAGCAGTCAGATATACGGGAATCGGTGGCTTAGATACGACATTTGGATTCTTTTTTGGTTTTATAAGAGCTTACATTATTTCTATATGTATCTTTTCAGGTGTTCATATTGTTTATAATTATGATAAATGGCCAATAAATTTTGACAAATCATACGTCTTTCCATATTTAGAAAAAGGTAGTAGTTATCTGATAAAAGAATTTCCTAATGAAAAAACATATCAAGATTCTAAAGAAAAAATTACAGAGCTATAATCCAAGACTAAAGGAAGAATGTGGAGTTTTTGGTATTAGCAATGCAAAAGATGCTTCAGCTCTAACAGCACTTGGATTACATGCTCTTCAACATAGAGGCCAAGAAGGTTGTGGAATAGTTACTTTTGATGGAGAAAAATATTATTCTGAAAAAAGATTTGGCTTAGTTGGAGATAATTTCAACAAAGAAAAAGTGCTTAATAATCTTAAGGGAAATTACGCCATTGGCCATAACAGATACAGTACGACTGGAAACAATATATTAAGAAACATACAGCCTTTTTTTGCTGACACCAATGCCGGTGGAATTGGAGTGGCACATAATGGAAATCTTACTAATTCAATTGCTTTGAGAAATAAACTCGTTGAAGATGGAGCTATATTTTACACTACTTCAGATACTGAAACGATTGTTCAACTAATTGCTAAATCAAAGAGACCAAAAACAATTGACAAAGTAATTGATGCAATTTTTCAAATTCAAGGTGGCTATGCATTAGTAATGTTAACTCAAAACTCTTTAATTGGAGTTAGAGATCCTTATGGAATCAGACCACTAGTAATTGGTAAGCTTGGCAATAGTTATGTCTTAGCCTCTGAAACTTGTGCATTTGACATTATTGGTGCTAAATTTGTTAGAGAAGTTGAAAATGGCGAGATAGTTTTAATAGAAAATAATGAACTGAAAAGTATTAAGCCCTTCCCCGCTAAAAAAGTTAGACCTTGCGTATTTGAATATATTTATTTTTCAAGACCAGACAGTTTAATAGGTGGAAAAACAGCTTATGAGCATAGAAAAAACATCGGTAGAGAACTTGCAAAAGAAAATGATACTGATGCCGATATAGTGGTTCCAGTTCCAGACTCTGGAAATGCTGCTGCTATGGGTTTTGCTCAAGAATTAAAAATGAACTTTGAACATGGATTAATTAGAAATCATTATGTTGGAAGAACTTTCATCGAGCCAAGTCAGAAAATTAGAAGCTTAGGTGTAAAATTAAAATTAAATGCTAATCAAACAACAATAAAAAATAAAAAAATAATTCTAATTGATGACTCTCTTGTTCGAGGAACAACATCTTATAAAATTGTTAAAATGCTTTATGATGCTGGTGCAAAAGAAGTTCATGTTAAAATTGCGTGCCCTGAAATAAGATACCCAGATTTCTATGGTGTAGACACACCTACAAAAAAAGAATTGTTAGCAGCAAATAAAACAAATGATGAAATTTGTGAATATATTGGTGCTAAATCTTTAAGATTTTTGTCAATTGAAGGACTGTATAAAGCTATTGGTTTTGAAAAAAGAAATGAAACATATCCACAATTAACAGATCATTATTTCACTGGTGAATACCCTGTTAAATTAGTGGATGAATTAGGAGATAATAAAATAACTCAGTTATCTTTACTAAGCACTGGATCAAACAATTAAGTTATGAAAACAGTAAATTTTACTGAAATGAAAAATGGAACTAAGGAAGATTATGAGCTTCTTGAAAAATTTGAGAAAAACTTTGAAAGACAAACAGCTGAGAGAGTTTTAAATTATTTATCTAAACAAACTACAACTTTAGAAGGTTACAAAATCACTAGACTAGAGCATTCATTACAAGCTGCAACAAGAGCTTTTAAAAATAAAGAAAGTGATGAAATGGTTGTTGCAACTTTACTTCATGATATTGGAGATGATTTAGCACCAATGAATCATTCTCAATATGCTGCATCTATACTAAGACCTTATGTTTCAGAAAGAACTTATTGGATTGTTCTACACCATGGTCTTTTTCAAACTTATTACAGCGCTCATCATTTAGGTGGTGACAGAAACGCAAGAGATAAATTTAAAGACCACAAGTATTATCAAGACACTATAGATTTTTGTGAAAAATATGACCAATGCTCTTTTGACCCTAATTACAAAAGTATGACTTTGGAAGATTTTAAGCCCTTAGTTAAAAAAATATTCGCAAAAGAGCCTTATTATTATCTTTAAATTTAGCTATAAATCACTACTTACAGCGCATGATTGATTCAAAAGAAAAAATTATAAATTATTTTAAATCAGGTATTAAAGAGTCCAAAAATTTCAAAATTGGGATCGAGCATGAAAAGTTTTTATTTAATAATTCGGACAATAAAAGGATTGATTATCCAAAAATAAAAGAAATGTTTACAGCCTTGCTTGAATTTGGCTGGAATCCAGTTTTTGAAAAAGAAAATATAATTGCTCTTAATAAAGGTGGAAAAAATATAACTCTTGAGCCAGGTAACCAAATAGAATTATCAGGAGATAAATTAAATCATATGCATGAAGCTTGTGCGGAGTCACAAGACTATTTGTTTGAATTAAAACAAGTTACAAAAAAATTAGATATAAAAATTGTTAGTGCAGGATTCGATCCAATATCTAAATTAAATGAAATACCAAACAATCCTAAACAAAGATATGAATTGATGACTAAGAATATGCCTTTAGGTGGTGAACTTAGTTTAGATATGATGTATCGAACATGTGGCACTCAGTTAAATATAGATTATAGCTCAGAAGAAGATTTTATTAAAAAGTTCAGAGTAGCAAACTCAATTGTACCCATTGCAATTGCTTTGTTTGCTAATTCCTCAATCGTGGAGAAAAAAAATAGTAACTATTTATCTTATAGATCTAAAGTGTGGCAAAGCACTTCTAGAGGTGGATTGCCTAAATTATTTTTCGAAGATATGAATTTTGAAAAATATGCAAATTTTGTAATTAATTTTCCCATATTATTTATACAAAATGAAGATCAGTATATTTCGGGTAGGAAATATATTTTTAAGGATTTTATGGAAGGAAAAATTCAGGAAATTGGAAATAGGCTTCCAACTGAAACAGACTTAACAACTCACTTAAGTACAATATTTACTGAAAACAGAGTTAAGAAATATATTGAATTGAGATCAATGGATACCTGTGGTTGGGATTGTTTATGTGCAGGACCAGCTTTCAATATAGGTATGCTTTATGGAAATTTAGATGAAGTTCATGAACTAATTTCGAAATGGGAAAACGATAAAATAATTAATGCCTATTTAGAGGCTCCAAAAAAAGGATTTAATACTCAATTAATGGGTAAAGATCTTCTTTATTGGTCATCTACACTTTTAGATCTTTCAAGAAAAGGGTTGGAGAATAGAGATGTTTTAAGCAAGAAAGGTAATAACGAGACTGTATTTCTAAACCATCTACAAAAAGTAATTGATAATAAGACAACAAACGCAGATCATATGATTAGTAAATTTTCAAAAAACGAAAATTTAGACGAATTGTATGATAAATAAAATTGTTGCTGTTCAAGGAAATCATCCTTCTAAACTAAATCCTTTAACGGATACAAGTGTTTTTTTAGCAAACGAAATTCAGGGCAAAAAATATAAAATATTCTATTACGATCCGAAAGACTTGTCAGTTATTAATTCAAAAGTTACAGCCAACGGTTTTTTTATTGAATTTAACTATAGCAATAAAAAATTTTATAAAATCACAAAAAAACAAAATCTAGATTTAACAAAATGTAAATTTATTCTTATTCGCCAAGATCCACCTTTTAATCTTGAGTATATTTCAACAACATACATTTTGGATACAATTAAGACTAAAGTTAAAATAATTAACAACCCTACTTCAGTAAGGAATATTTCTGAAAAATTGTATTCATCTAAATATCAAAAATACATGCCAGCTACTATTTTTACTCAAAATATGGATGAAATTAAAAAATTTTTCCAAAAAAACAAAAAAGTTATTTTAAAGCCCATCCATAGTTTCAGTGGAAACGATATTCATTTACTAACTAAATTTAATTCAAAATTAATTAATAAATTTATAAAAAAACATGATCATATAATGTGCCAAAAATTTCTTCCTAAAATAAGTAACGGAGATAAAAGGGTTTTTATTATTAATGGGAAAGTTTGTGGTGCAATTTCAAGAGTTCCAAAAAAAGGTTCTATTTTAAGCAATATGAGCAAAGGAGCAAAACCAACTAATATAAAATTAACAAGTAAAGAAATTAAAATTTCAAAACTAATTGCAAAAGATTTAAAAAAAGAAAATATTTTTTTTGCAGGAATTGATTTTATAGATCAAAAACTCAATGGGGATATTAATGTTACATCTCCAACTGGACTTAAAACACTTTATGATCTATCAGGAAAAAATTTAGCTAAAACTTTTTGGAAAGAGCTTAAAGCGTGAATAATTTAACTAATCAGCAAAAAGGTTCGTTAATGGCTTTTGTTGCAATTATGTTTATAACGCCTGACTCTTTATTAATTAGATTATCAAATATCGAAACTTGGGGAATGCTTTTTTATAGGGGCGCGATACCATTTGTTGTTGTGCTTATTGGTCTTATTTTATTTTATAAAAATAAATTTTTTACAGCATTATTTAAAATTGGTTACCCTGGTATTTTTTATGTAATTAGTTTTTCTATTTGTAATATTACTTTTATTATCTCAATACAAAACACCAATGTGGCAAATACTTTATTAATGGTAGCTCTTGCTCCAATGCTTTCAGCTATATTAGGTGCAATTTTCTTAAAAGAAAAACCAGATAATAAAACTTGGATTGCTATAATCATTACTTTTATTTCTTGTGTTTATATTTTTTACGACTCTTTAAGTCTTGGTAATTTTTATGGAGATATGTTTGGTTTAATCACTTCTTTTGGTTTAGCCTGTAATGCTAACATTGCTAGATACGCTAAAACTACTGATTTAGTACCTTCAGCTGTAATTGGTAAATTATGTGTTGCAATATTTGCATTTTTCTTTGTTCAAGATTTCTCTTTAGTAGGAAATGACCTGTTTTATATCCCTTTAATGTGCGTAATGTGTGTAGCTATACCATTTGTTTTAGTCACCATAGCACCAAGATTTATAACAGCAGCTGAAGTTAATCTATTTTTCCTACTAGAAACTATACTTGGACCGATATGGGTTTGGATGGTTATTAAAGAACAGCCCTCTAACGAGACTATTTATGGAGGTATCGTTATCATTATTACGATAGCAATTCATTCTTTACTAGCCATAAAAAAAACACAAACCAAAACTACGTAGCCAGAAATTATTAAACTTAAAAAATAAATATGCAAAAAGAAGTAAAAAAATCTTGGGCTCTATTTATAGGGATAGGGGTAATGATGATTGCTCATGGCTTACAAATGCAAGTTATGGGTATTCGATCAGTACTTGAAGATTTTAGTGTTTTTACAACTGGTATCTTTATGTCCGGATATTATGTTGGTTACTTTGTAGGCTCAAGAACAACACCTAACTTTGTTCAAAAAGTTGGTCATATAAGAGTTTTTGCTGCATTCGCTTCACTTGCATCTTTAAGTGCTTTAATCGCTGTTGTTTATGTAAATCCATTTATGTGGACAATTAGCAGATTCATAACAGGTATAAGTTTAGTTAGTTGTTATGTGGTTACTGAAAGCTGGTTAAATGATAGAGCGACTAATAAAAATAGAGGACAACTATTGTCTGCTTATATGATGGTAATCTATTTTGGATTAGCTATAGGTATGTTACTGCTTAATGTTAGCAAACCTGAGGACTACGAACCATTTATTTTAGTGTCTATTTTACTTTCTCTTGCGCTTGTTCCTATTTTATTAACTAAAAGACCTGCGCCTAAATTTAAAAAGATTGAAACAATAAGTATCAAAGAATTGTATAAGATTTCACCACTTGGTTCATTGAGCTCTTTCTTTACTGGCATCATTCACGCAGCATTCTTTTCTTTAATATCTGTTTATGCAACACTTGCAAAATTTTCTTTGGTTGAAACATCAATACTTTTATTTATTGCAACAATTGCAGGAGTGATTGGGCAAGGACCCATAGGTTATTTTTCAGATACATTTGATAGAAGAAAAGTAATTGTTATTACAACTTTTGGAAGTTGTTTTTTAGCGTTTATTTCAATTCTAACTTCAAATGATCCTATCCAAAATATTTATTATATGGATGAATTTGCTTTTAGAAAAATTATATTTTTTATTGCTGTAGGATTGTATTCAAGTTTATGTCTTCCTTTGTTTTCACTTAACCTTGCTCACACAAATGACTTTGTTCCTAAATCAAAATTCGTAGCAGCGGGAGGTGGTTTACAGTTTATTTTTGGTGTTGGCGCAATTAGTGGTCCTATTTTGTGTTCAATATTTATGGAATGGTTTGGTTTAAATGGTTTGTTTATTTTTTTAATTATTACGCATGCGATAATTGGTGGATTTGGTTTGTATAGGATGAAAGTTAGAGAAACTGTTGAGAACCCAGACTCAACATTTACACCAGTTCCAGCAACAATTACACCTGCTGGATTAGAGCTAGACCCAGATACACCTGCAACACTTGATGAAAACCCAGTTAATGAAACTGTAAAAACTTAATTAATTATTTCTATTTTATCACCTATATTTATTTTAGATGAAGAAAGAATTTGGCATCTTAGGCCACCTTTTCTCATAAATTCTTTAAGAATATTTTTTTGATCAAGCATTTCAGTCAAATGTCTACACGGACGACATAATTCAATTCCCTCTAATTCAACATTTCCTACTTTCAATTTTTTTCCAATTAAATCATTTAATTGAATGCCTTTTGTAACAACATTCCGCCTAAAATTGACATAAGGTATATCGATCCCAAATTTAATATTGTATTCATCAATATTCTCAGCCTCTATTAAAGATAATTGATTGTAAGGATCATTAAAATCATGAAAATGTCGATCGCCTACTATTCCTTTATTTGCTAAAACCTCAATTGAATTTACTTCCTTAACTGGTTGATTGTTGTTTGCAGCAATTCCTAATTTAAATACTTCGGCCATAAATTATTGAAGAAATAGTTGAGCTCATATAATCTTTTCAAAATAATATGACTTATCTATCATCAAATCAACTTAAACAGTATGAAGATCAAGGTTACATATCCCCTATTGAAGTTTTGTCTAGTAGTGAAGCATTAGAGGCAAGAGAAGAAATAGAATTGATTGAAAAAAAAATGCCAAATGAAATAGATAAATCGGGAAGATATAATGTTCATTTAATTTCACCAAAACTTGATTCGATCGTTCATAATTCAAAAATATTAGATGCTGTAGAAAGTATTATTGGAAAAAACATCTTAGTTTGCAGCACTACTCTATTTATTAAAAACCCTAACGAACAAGGTTTTGTAAGTTATCACCAAGATGCAAAGTACATAGGATTAGAACCACACAATTGGGTTACAGCATGGGTAGCATTAACAGATTCTAACGACAACAACGGATGTATGAAAATGTGGCCTAAATCACATATAAATATTAAAGATCACAATGAAAAATTTAATGAAGGGAATTTACTTACCAGAGGACAAACAGTAGAGAATGTTCCTGAAGACGAGGTTAAATCTATAGAACTAAAAGCTGGTCAAATGTCTTTGCATCATCCAAGAATAGTACATGGGTCAGGCATTAACAAAAGTAATGACAGAAGAATAGGATTTGTTATCCAAAGTTATATAGGTACAAACGTAAAACAAACCTTAGGTAAAAATAGCGTCCAAATTGCAAGAGGAGAGGATAAATATCATCATCATGAAATTATAAATAGAACTAACGCTTTAATGAGTGAAGAAAGTATTTTACTTCGAAAAAAAGAAAATGATTACCTGCAAGAAATTTTTTATAAAGGTGCAAAACAAAAAGGCTCTTACTAGTTTATGAAACAAACACTTAACCTTGGGGTAATCGGAATAGATCATGGTCATATTTTCGATATGCTAGATGAAATGATCAAAGAAGGTTGTAACTGTAATTACTTTTGGACAGATGGGGATCCTTTAACTCTTCAAGAATTTAATAAAAAATATCCAAAAATAAAAAGAAAAGAAAATAAAGAGGAAATATTAAATGACTCATCTATTGATATGATTTTAATTTCTTCAATCCCTGTAGATAGAGCTGGTCATTCAATAGATGCATTAAAAGCTGGGAAAGATGTTATGGTAGATAAACCAGGCTGTACTACCTTAGATCAATTAAATTATTTGAAAAATACTGTTAAAGAAACTGGAAAAATCTGGTCTGTAAATTTTTCTGAAAGATTTCACGTTGCTGCAGTTACTAAAGCAGAAGAATTAGTCAATGAAGGCAAAATAGGAAAAGTAAAACAAACTATTGGTACAGGTCCCCATAGACAGGGTAATTACGAAAGACCTGATTGGTTTTATAATCGTCAAAGTTATGGAGGAATTATTACCGATATTGGTTCTCACCAAATTCATCAATTTTTAGTTTTTACAAACTCAAATCAGGCAAAAATCAATCATGCATTAGTAGAAAACACCACAAAGAAAGACATGCCTGGTTTTCAAGATTTTGGTGAAGTGAACCTTACTGGTAATGGTGGGCATGGCTATATTCGTCTGGATTGGTTTACTCCAGATGCCCTTCCAACCTGGGGAGATGGAAGATTGTTAATCCTTGGAGACAAAGGTTTTATTGAAATAAGAAAATATACAGACTTGGCAAAATCAGAAAAAGGTAATCATTTATATTTAGCTAATAATGAAGAAGTGAAATACATCGATTGCTCTGATGTTAAGCTACCCTACTTTAGAAATTTAATTAATGATGTTTTAAACAGAACAGAAACTGCATGTCCACAAGATCTTACTTATCTTTCGATGGAACTTGCTATTAAAGCTCAATTGCAAGCTGAAAAAAAATGAAAAAATATCAAGTAGCAATAATTGGAACCAATATAGGAGCAAAACATTTTGAAGATTTTCAAAAAGTATCTGAGAGATTTAATGTTCACACATTATGTGGTTTAACTCGCGAAGCTATTGATAAAATATTACAATCAAATAACAAGACAAAAGTTTCTCTAAATTTTGACGATGTATTAAAAGTTAAAGAAATTGATATCATTGATATTTGTCTCCCACCCCATTTACATTTTTCTGCTTGTAAAAAAGCTATGGAAGCTGGCAAGCATGTGATTTGTGAAAAACCATTAGTTTCAAGTCTTAAAGAAGTAGATGAGTTAGAAAAGATCAGTAAAGAAACGGGTAAAATTATTTTTCCAGTTTTCCAATATCGATATGGTCTAGGATTTTCAAAATTAAAAGCATTAATCAAATCTGGTTTAGCAGGGAACCCTTTGGTTGCTTCTTTAGAAACTCATTGGAATAGAGGTAAAGATTATTATTCAAAACCTTGGAGAGGAACTTGGGAAGGTGAACAAGGTGGTGCAATATTAAGTCATTCAATCCATATTCATGATTTAGTGAGTATGATCTTGGGACCAGTTTCTAATGTTTTTGCAAAATTAACAACTAGAGTAAATAATATTGAGGTTGAGGATTGTGCTGCTCTTTCTATTGAAATGGAAAACGGCACATTGGTTACAAGCTCAATCACACTTGGAGCTGCAAATGATACTAGCAGACTTCGATTTTGTTTTGAAGGGTTAACAGCTGAGTCTGGTGCATCACCAGATAAACCATATAGTCCAGCTGATGATAAATGGGACTTTTTACCAAGACCTCCTATAACTCAAGCTCAAATAGATGAAGTACTATCAAAAGTAAAAGAACCAAAATCATGGTATGCGGGTATGTTTGAAGAAATTGCTAATAAACTAGATGGATCTCCTAGTGATGAGGTAACTTTATCAGATGCTAGAAAATCTCTAGAATTTGTAACCGCTGTGTATGATTCTTCTAGACAAAATAAGAACATTAAACTTCCAATCAATAAAGACAATCCTTTATATAATTCTTGGTTACCTTTAAATAATTAAACATGGCAGACTCAAATAAAGCACCAAACGATTTTTTTGATAATTGGAATAAAATCCAATCAATGTCGTATAAAAACGTCATTGAACTACTTGTAAAGAGAAGTAGCGAAAAAAAGATATTAGCTTTAATCCAATTTGAATTAGATCAATTTTCAGAAAATGTTCAAAAGGATTTAGCTATTTATGAAACAAGTTCTTTCTACCAAGAAATATCTAATCTTTTCAGAGATTCAAACTGGTGGTCAACTGCTACAGTAACAGACGCTTGTAAATATTATTTAAACTGTGCGAGAAATAATATTTCTTATTTTGAAAAATATGTAGAGGCAGATAGTGATTTGTCTCAAAATCAAAAAAATGAGATATTTGCCTTATATCAATTATGTACTTTATTTGTTTCTTGGAATGCTATTAAAGACAAACAAATCAGAGAAATTATAGATATTAGAAAAAGTTTATTTTTTAGATAAAACTAAACTGTATGAACAAAAAAAACGCAAGTAAACTCTGGAAAATAATTCAGGAAGCTGGCGATTATTTGGTGGGGCAATTACCTGATCACCCAAATCACCCTAAAGGAAGAAACCCCTATGCTCATGTTGCTATTTGTGTGAAGAGTAAGTTTAACGCAAGTTATAAAGACATTCCTGACGAACAATATGATGAAGTGATAAAATATATTGAGTTTTTAAAAGAAAATCCTAGTTAGCTTTTATTGTATTTAACAATTCATCAACATCGCTATCTTTAGTATTCCAAGCAGCAACTAATCTTACCGCTTTACCATCTAATTCTTCTTCATTCATTTTATAACCTTCAGAATTTAGATGTTCTATTTTTTCTCTTGGAAATTTTGCAAATACCTCGTTTGCTTCTGTAGGATAAGCAATTTCAATATCGTTGTGCTTGCTTAAACCATCGCTTAATTTTTTACCCATTGCATTAGCGTGCTTTGCGTTTCTCAACCAAACATCATTTGAAATGTATGCATCGAGTTGTGCAGAAACAAAACGCATTTTTGATAATAAGTGCCCCGCTCTTTTCATTAAAAAAGCAATGTCTCCAACTAATTCTTTCTTAAAAAATATAATTGCTTCAGCTGCCAGACATCCATTTTTAGTTGCTCCAAATGACAAGACATCAACCCCAGATTTCCAAGTCATTTCAGCAGGAGTTACATCTAAAGATACCAAAGCATTAGCAAATCTAGCACCATCCATATGTAAATTTAGATTATGTTTATGAGTGATTTCTGCAATTTTTTTAATTTCATCTAATTGATAAACTTCACCTGTTTCACACACTTGAGTGATACTGACTGATGAAGGTTGTGTATGATGAACAATCCCTTTTCCTCCAATAGATTGATCTAACTCCTCTGCAGTTATTTTTCCCATTATTCCATTTAAAGGAACCAACTTTCCTCCTCCTGTATAAAATTCAGGTGCACCACATTCATCGGTGTTTATATGAGACATCTTATGACAATAAATATTTCCATATGAAGGTGTCATTGTAGATAATGCTAAAGCATTGGCAGCTGTTCCTGATGCAGTCGGAAAAACAATTACCTCTTTTTCAAATATTTCTGAAAACTTATCTTGTAACTCAGTTGATAAAGGATCGTTTCCATAAGGAGTGCTGTCTCCTTCATTTGCTTTTATGATTGCCTCTAATACTTCAGGACAAGCACCTGCAACATTATCAGAGGCGAATTTGACTCGCTCTCTTTTTGTTTTAATTTTTGCCATTGTTATTGTTTTGGAAAATAATCTTTTAAATTGCCTTCTCTATATACATCTGCTGTACAACAATGAAGACCTCCACCAAATGCATAAGCATCTCTAAGCTCTACTGGTAATACTTCCATTCCTAATTTATCTAATTGCTCAGCTTGATAAATTTCACTTTTCTCAACACAAACTGTTTTAGGATCTAAAACTAAAACATTCATTGATAACCATGTTGAAGAATAACATAATGGTGGCGGTTCATTATGTGCTGGCTGAGCACTATCAACAATTTCCCATCCATTATCTTCGAAAAGTTTTCTTTGTTCTTTTGGTAATCTTCTTTGAGGATTGTTGATAATTAAACCTTCTTTTATTGGGGTAAAGGTTGCATCAATGTGAATAGGATATGGATCTCCTGGGAAATTTACTGCGTGTACTCTATGATCTTTATAATGTCTCTTTAGCCAATCAATTCCTTTTAAATTTGTTGTAAAACCATGTTGAACAACTAAATCTTTACCAAA
>CACDQB010000015.1 GCA_902554795.1 uncultured Pelagibacteraceae bacterium
TTCTAAACTATTATTAGTTTTATTTTTTGGAACTTTATTTGGTTTGATATTAGGTGTGTTGCCAGGGTTAGGGCCAACAACCGGTGGAGCATTAATCTTACCTTTCACAATGACTCTAGATCCATTATCAGCAATTGTTTTATTAACTTCTATTTATTGTGCAGGAACCTATGGTGGTGCAATAACTGCTGTACTTATTAATACACCTGGAACCCCAGCGGCTGCAGCAACTTGTTTAGATGGCTATCCATTAGCACAAAAAGGTGAAGCAGGAAGAGCTTTGGGTATGGCAACAGTATCAAGTACTGTGGGAGGTATTTTCAGTGTTGTTATATTAGTTTTCTTTGCACCTATATTAGCACAACTTGCTTATGAGTTTGGTCAGCCAGAATATTTTGCATTAGCAATATTTGGTTTAACAATGCTTGCATCAATTGGTGAAGGTAGTCCAATTAAAAATTTAATTGCAGGTGCATTTGGAATATTGATTTCTACAGTTGGTAAAGATTTTATGACTTCAATTGATCGTTTTACTTTTGGGATCAATGAATTAACTGAAGGAATAGGGTTTATACCAGTAGTGGTTGGACTTTTTGCAATGAGTGAAATGTTAACCCAATCAACTTTAATCAATCAAGTGTTTAACAGAATAGCTTTAAAAGCAATTAAGCTTCCTAGCAAAGATGATTATAAGAAAACTTGGAAAACAATACTACGATCAAGTGGGATTGGATCATTTATTGGAGTTCTGCCTGCAGAAGGGGGAACAGTTGCATCTTTAATTGGTTATTCTGAAGCAAAGAGATTTTCAAAAAATCCAGAAGAATTTGGAAAAGGATCAATAGAAGGAATTGCAGGAGCAGAAGCGGCAAATAATGCAGCAACAGGTGGCGCGATGGTTCCAACTTTAGCACTAGGTATTCCTGGTAGCGCAACAACAGCGGTAATACTTACGGGATTGATTATTCATGGTGTTAGACCTGGACCAGATTTGTTTAGAGAACAGCCAGATTTCTTATATGGAATTTTTGGTGCTATGTTGATCGCAAATATTCTCTTTTTTATTTTTGGATTTTTTGGAGCAAAAATATTTGCAAGAATAACTTTAGTACCTAACAAAATCTTATGGCCAATGATATTCGCAGTTTCAGTATGTGGAACTTATTCTTTAAATCAATCTATAATAGATGTTTGGATAATGTTATTTTTTGGAGTGCTGGGTTTCTTTATGAGAAGATATGGTTTTTCCGTAGTACCAGTAATTATTGGATTAATTTTGGGTGAGTTAGTTGAAGGAACTCTAAGACAATCTCTTGTTATATTTGACGGTAATTGGCTGATGTTTTTCACAAGACCAATTGCTTTAACATTCTTTATTTTGTCTTTAATTGCTTTAGCTTTTCCTTTAATAAGATCGAGGAAATTAAAAAAGAAATAATGATTAAGTACGATTTAAATAATAGAGTAGCAGTTGTTACTGGTGGAGCTCAAGGGTTTGGTTTAGCAATAACTGAAAGGTTTATTGAAGCTGGTGCAAAAGTTGTGATTTGGGATATTGACGAAAATGCAGCTAAAGAAGCAATTGATAAAGTAAAATCAGAACACCTAAGTCATCAAGTCGTAGATGTAACTAATTTTGAAATAGTAAATAAAAACTTAGAAGAAGTAGAAAAAAAATTTGGGAAAATAGATATTTTCGTAAACAATGCAGGTATTGCAGGCATGAATACTACTGTAGCTGAATATCCTTTAGATGAATGGAAAAAGGTAATGAATTTAAATTTAAATTCTGTTTTTTATTGTTGTAAAGCTGTTGTTCCATTCATGTTAAAGAATGACTATGGTAGAATAGTAAACATTGCATCTATTGCTGGAAAAGAAGGAAATCCAAATGCAAGTGCATATAGCACTTCTAAGGCAGGCGTTATAGGTTTAACAAAATCTTTAGGTAAAGAATTGGCACAAAATAATATAGCTGTAAATTGTGTTACACCAGCAGCAGCCAAAACGAGAATTTTTGATCAAATGACAGAGGAACATATTAACTATATGTTATCAAAAATTCCTAGAAATAAATTTGCAAAGGTTGAAGAATTAGCATCATTAGTTACTTGGTTAGCTAGTGAAGAAAATTCATTTTCGACCGCTGCAGTTTTTGATTTAAGTGGTGGAAGAGCCACATATTAGTTATGCAAGTAGGTATTGATGTAGGTGCAACTAAAATTGAGAGTGTTGTACTTGAAGAGAATGGTAATGAAAAACACAGATCAAGAATATCGTGTCCAAAGGAATACACTCAAATTATTACTGCAATAAGAGATATTCATATAAAATTAGAACAACAGTTTAAACAAGAACTTCCTATTGGTGTTTGTCATCCAGGAGTTCATTCTCCTCAAACTGGATTAGTAAAAAATGCTCCAAATATAACTTGGTTAGAAAAAAAACCATTTCAAAGTGATTTACGTAAAGCTCTTGGAAAAGAAGTGTTTTGTGAAAATGATGCAAATTGCTTTGCTTTATCTGAAGCAATAGATGGAGCTGGTACACATTATAAAATCGTTTATGGAATTATATTAGGTTCAGGAGTTGGAGGTGGTTTAGTAATAGACAAAAAAATTATTACTGGCTCGAATGGAGTGGCAGGGGAATGGGGACATAACCAAATACCATATTTTGCAGCTAAAAAAGAAAATTTTGACTCAAGTAATGCAAGGGAAGCAGAGATTGAAAGTTTTTTATCTGGTTTAAGTTTAGCAAAAAGATTTAAGAAACTTTATGGAAAAAACTTAAAAACAAATGAAATTTTTGAATTAAATAGAAAACATGATTTAGATGCTGAAAGATTTATAGATGATTTTAAAGTAAATTTAGCAATGTCTCTTTCAAGCATCATAAATATCCTAGATCCTGATGCTTTTATATTTGGAGGAGGAGTTTCAAACGAAATTGATTTTTTACATGAAATAGATTCATTGGTTAGAAAATTTGTTATTGGGAGAGAATATGAGGGCGTTTTTTTAAAACCTAAATTTGGAGATGCTAGTGGTGTACGTGGTGCTGCAAGATTAGGAAGAAGCGCGACATATTAGAACTTCAACTTATAATTGAATTAAAAAAAAACTTTTTTTTTTAAAACAAAAAAAATAAATTAAATAAGGGCAAATAATTAAATTCAATTTTAAGTTGTATACTAATTTTTTAGTTATCAATTGATAATTAATCTACCTATAGTTTCGTTTATAAAAAATAGTTAACTAAATAAAAGAGGAAGAGAAGATATGAAAAAACTAATAATCGCTTTAATTACATTAGCGTTCACATCTACTTCATCAATAGCGGGACCAAAGATTGAGGTTTTGCACTGGTGGACTTCAGGTGGTGAAGCTGCTGCACTTAAAGTTTTAAAAGATGATTTCGCTGCAAACGGCGGTGAATGGATGGACATGCCTGTAACAGGTGGTGGTGGAGACGCTGCTAACGTTGCACTAAAAGCAAGAATCGTTGCTGGAGATCCTCCATCAGCATCACAAATTAAAGGACCTACAATTCAAGAGTATGACCAAGAAGGTGTTGTAGCTCCATATAACATAGATGAAGTTGCTAAAGCAGAAGGTTGGGACAATTTATTAGACCCAATGATTGCAGCTATTCATAAGTGTGAAAACAACAGCGGACCTTATTGTGCTGCTCCAGTAAACATTCACAGAATTGACTGGATGTGGGCAAACAAAGCTGTATTTGATGCAAACGGTATTTCAGTTCCAACTACTTGGGATGAGTTAAATGCTGCTGCTGAAAAATTACAAGCTGCTGGCATTATTCCATTTGCACATGGTGGTCAAGCTTGGCAAGATGCTACAGTATTTGAAGCAGTTGCTATGGGTATCGGTGGAAATAACTACTACAAAAATTGTTATGTAGATCTTAAAGAAAGCTGTTTAAGAAGTGAAACAACAGTTAAAGTTTTTGATCAAATGAGAAAACTACAAGGTTTTACTGACGAAGGTAGTCCAGGAAGAGACTGGAACGTTGCTACTGGTATGGTTATTGAAGGTAAAGCTGGTTTCCAAATTATGGGTGACTGGGCAAAAGGTGAATTTACAGCTGCTGGAAAAGTTCCAGGTGTAGATTACTACTGCGCTGCTACTCCTTCAAACAATGGATACTTATATAACGTAGATAGTTTTATCTTTTACAAATCTAGCGATCCAGATAAACAAGCTGGTCAAAAGTTACTAGCTAAGCTTATGATGGGTAAAAACTTCCAAAAAGTTTTCAACCTATACAAAGGTTCTATCCCGGCTCGTTTAGACGTATCTATGGATGAATTTGACAAATGTGCAAAAACATCTAATGCAGATATTAAAACTGCAGGTGCAAGCGGTGGATTAGTTCCAAGCTTTGCTCACGGTATGGCCCAAGGTAATACTATGAAAGCTGCCCTACAAGATATCATCACAGAGCACTTTAACTCTGACATGTCATCTGTAGATGCTGCTAACGCTTTAGCTGACTCAGTTTTAGCTAATATGTAGTACATAAAAATTAAAAGGCCACTTTTGATTAAGTGGCCTTTTTTTCAAATCTTAAATAAAAAATATTTATAATGTTCAAGTGGTTAGAAAAAAATTTACCTAAAATTGTAATGGCTCCAGCTGTTGGATTAATAGGTTGGTTTGTTTATGGCTTTGTACTTTGGACTTTATATATATCTTTTACTAATTCTAAAATTTTACCCAAATATGAATTGTGGGGTTTTGGGCAGTATGAAAAGTTATGGGCATCTCGAAAATGGCTTATATCAGTAGATAATTTGCTAGTTTTCACAGCTTTATTTTTAATTTTTTGTATTGTGATTGGGATAATTTTAGCGATCTTTCTAGATCAAAAAATAAGGGCAGAAGGGGTTTTAAGAACAATCTATTTATACCCAATGGCTTTATCATTTATTGTAACAGGTACTGCTTGGAAATGGATTTTAAACCCAACTCTTGGAATTCAAAAGATGTTTATAGACTGGGGTTTTGAGAACTTTACTTTTGATTGGCTGGTTAACAGGGAAATGGCAATTTACACCATAGTCATTGCAGGTGTTTGGCAATCAGCAGGATTTGTTATGGCATTATTTCTAGCAGGATTAAGATCAGTTGAGGATGAAATTATCAAAGCTGCAAAAATTGATGGTGCTGGTTTATTTACAGTTTATTGGAGAATATTGTTACCAATGATGAGACCAGTATTTTTTACAAGTTTTGTAATTTTAGTCCATATCTCAATTAAAAGTTATGATTTGATTGTTGCTTTAACTCAAGGTGGCCCGGGTATTTCTACAACGATGCCAGCTTTATTTATGACGCAAGCAGCATTTCACAAAAGTCAGGTTGGATTATCTGCAGCAAGTGCGATGATGATGTTTATGGCTGTAGCTGCAGTCATTATTCCTTATTTGTATTCAGAATTAAGGAGAGAAAATGCAAGATAATTTAAAATCATCTTCTTACCAACAGCTTGAGCAAAAATCAAAATATACAAACATGTTTTTAAGATGGTTTTTGTATTTTGTTTTAATTCTATTTGCTTCTTATTTTATTTTTCCATTATATGTGATGGTTGTTACTTCATTAAAAACGATGGAAGAAATACGTCAAGGAACACTTTTATCTTGGCCGAGTGGATTAAATTTTGAGTCTTGGGCAGTTGCTTGGGGAGGAAGAGGATATGGAGCAGGAGATACTTTTTTAAAACCTTATTTTTGGAATTCAATTAAGATGGTTGTACCTGCGGTATTTTTTTCAACATTCATTGGAGCAATGACTGGATATGTTTTAACAAAATGGAGATTCAAAGGAGATAGCTGGGTTTTCTTATTTCTATTATTTGGATGTTTTATACCTTTTCAAGCAATATTACTTCCAATGGCTAGAACTTTAGGAGCATTAGGAATATCAAATTCTATTGTCGGATTAGTTTTGGTTCATACCGTTTATGGAATTCCTTTTACCACTTTATTTTTTAGAAATTACTATGTTTCAGTTCCAACAGAATTAGTGAAAGCTGCAAGAATTGATGGAGCAGGGTTTTTTAAAATATTTTTCAAAATTTTACTTCCAATATCATCACCGATAATTGTGGTAACAGTTATTTGGCAGTTTACTCAAATTTGGAATGACTTTTTATTTGGATCAACTTTTTCATTTGGTGAGGCGGCACCAATTCAAGTTGCTTTAAATAACATGGTTTTATCTAGTACAAGTGTTAAAGAATACAACGTTGATATGGCATCAGCAATTATAGCAGGAGTACCAACACTTATTGTGTATGTTTTAGCAGGTAAATATTTTATTAGAGGATTAACTTCAGGAGCAGTGAAAGGATAACAATGAAAACATTAAAAATTGAAGATCTATCAAAAAATTTTGGGTCTACAGAAGTATTAAAAAAAATTAATTTAGAGATAGATGAGGGAAATTTTTTAGTTTTATTAGGTCCTTCAGGATGTGGGAAATCTACATTACTAAACATTATTGCAGGGTTAGAGACAATCAATGAAGGTAACGTTTTTATTGATGATTACAATGTCAGTAAAGTAGAGCCAAAAGACAGAAATATTGCAATGGTTTTCCAATCTTACGCTTTATATCCCTCAATGAATGTAAGAGAGAATATGATTTTTGGTTTGAAACAAGCGAAGACTTCAAAAGAAAAAATTGAACAACAGTTAGAGAAGGTATCTAAATTTTTACAAGTTGATCAATTGTTAGAAAGAAAACCATCTCAATTGTCTGGAGGACAAAGACAAAGGGTTGCTATTGGAAGAGCATTAGTAAGAGAACCTAGAATATTTTTATTTGATGAACCTCTGTCTAACTTAGATGCAAAATTAAGAGTTGAGATGAGAAGAGAAATTAAAAAACTTCACCAACAATTAAAAACAACAGTTGTATACGTAACTCACGATCAAACTGAAGCGATGAGTTTAGGGACAAGAATTGCAATTATGAATCATGGCGTTATTCAACAAAATGATACACCTGAAAACATTTACAACAAACCAAGTAACACTTTTGTAGCTGATTTTATTGGATCACCATCTATGAATTTAATTAAAGGAAGTTTAAAAGAAAGCTCGGGTGAAATATCTTTTACAGCAAGTGGATCTAATTTTGAAATTCCAGTAAAAGGATATGAATTTAAAGATAAATCTAATTTAAATAATAAAGAAGTTTTCTTTGGTATAAGACCAGAGCATATTTACTTTAAAAAATCTAATGAAAGTGATTTTGAAGTTACTTTAAGAGCAGATTTAAGTGAGTACATCGGTCATGAGCAAATAATGACTTTTGATTATGCTAATCAAGAAGTTTTAGCTAAATTTCCCTCAACAATTAAAATTGAATTAGCAAAAGAAACAAAATTATATTTTGATTTAACTCAAACATCATTATTTGATGCTCAAACTGAGGAAAGAATATAAGATGAAGGTTAAATATTCTGATTTAAAAAATAAAAGAGTATTTATAACTGGTGGTGGTTCAGGCATAGGTGGTTCGATCGTAGAACATTTTTGTGAACAAGGGAGTGAAGTTTATTTTGTAGATATTGACCTAAAAGAAACAAAAAAACTTTTAAAAAAAATTAAGAAAAATAAATTTAGAACACCAACATTCATTGAATGTAATTTGTTAGATATCAATAAATTAGAAAAAACAATTAAAAATATTATTGCAAAAAAAGGTCCAATTCATGCCTTAGTAAATAATGCAGCCAATGATGATAGACATACAACAGATCAAGTAGATGAAAAATATTGGGAAAATAGAATGGCAATCAACTTAAAACATTATTTTTTTGCAGCTAAAGCTGTCGTTAAATCTATGAAAAAAATGAAAGCTGGATCGATTGTAAATTTAAGTTCAGTTTCGTGGATGCTAGGTGAAGGTGATAAAGTTGTTTATGAAACTGCAAAATCTGCAGTAGTAGGTTTAACCAGATCATTTGCACAAGAGTATGGGAAATATAATATCAGAACCAATTCAGTAGTCCCTGGATCTATAGCTACTGAAAGACAAATAAAACATTGGTTAACACCAAAGTACAAAAAGCTTATTTTAGATAGCCAGGCTTTAAAAAGACAATTAAAACCGAATGATGTTGCTCAAATGGTAATGTTTTTAGCATCAGATCAATCATCTGGATGTACAAAACAAAGCTTTATTGTTGATGGTGGTATAACTTGATCTAGGTGAAAGTTGAAAGTTCTACAATTCAAAATAAATTTCTAAGAGTTCAAACTCTTAACTACGGCGCCAGTCTTTTTGAAGTTTATCACAAGAAAAAGAAAATAAATTTAATTTTAAATTTAGGATCAAAAGAAAACTATCGGTATAAACATCCAAGTGTTGGATCTACTTGTGGAAGATATGCGGGTAGAATTTCCAGTGCAAAATTCAAGATAGGTAATAAAAAATTTAATTTAAATGCAAATGAGGGAAAAAATACACTGCATGGTGGTAAAGTTGGTTTCTCAATTCTCCCATGGAAAAAATTAAATCAAACAAAAGACAAAATAGTATATCAACTTCATTCAGCAAATGACGATCAAGGCTTTCCTGGAAATCTTGTTGTCAATTGTACTTATCAATTAATAAATAAATATCTAATTATAAAATATGAATACAAATCCAATAAAAGCACACACGTTAATTTAACTAATCATAGTTATTGGAACTTAGAAAAAAATAAAAAAAATATGATTTATAGTCATGAGTTAAAATTAAACTCATATAAATATCTTCAAATAAATAAAAATTTAATTCCAACTGGTAGATTTAAAAATGTAAACAAATCTATTTACGATTTTTCGAATTTTAAAAACATTAGAAAAAAATTAGATTATTTTAAAAATAAAAAGCTTAATATTAAATTTAAAGGTTTTGATAACACTTTTGTTATAAAGAAAAATATTAGAAATTATGTTGGAACTTTAAAAAATAATAATACTAATATTCAAGTTGATTTTTTTTCAAATTTACCTGGTGTTCAACTTTATTCAGCACAAAATCTAAATTACAAAAAAAAATTATTTCCTTATCAAGGTATTTGTTTAGAAACGCAATATTTTCCTGATGCTCCTAACAAAAAAAATTTTCCTAGTACTTTAATTAAACCTAATAAAAGGTATACATGCTTTACAAAAATTAAAATTAATTAATTTATGAGTAAAAAAATTAATATCTCTATAGTTGGAACAGGTTTAATGGGCTTACAACACATTAAAGCCATTCAAAAATCAAAGAAAGCAAATCTTCATTCAATAGTAGACATTAGTAATAACGCTAAAAATTTATCAAAAAAATATAAAATCCCATTATATTCTAATGTATCAGAGCTTTTAAATTCAAAAAAACTTGATGCTGTTATAGTTGCTACTCCAAATCAATTGCATGAAAAACATACTGTAAGTTTTTTAAAAAATAAAATACCTGTTCTGTTAGAAAAACCTATTTCAGATAATATTCATTCTGCAAAAAAAATAATAAGCAGTTCTAATAAGAATAAAACTCCATTACTGATTGGATATCATCGTAGACACAACTCAATAGTCTCAAAGGTAAAAGATGTTATTAACAAAGGTAAATTGGGTAACATTGTTTCTGCAAACGTTTTATGCTGGTTATATAAACATAAAGCATATTACAAAGAAAAATGGAGAGTTAGTAAAGGTGGTGGGCCTTTAGGTATCAATTTAGTACACGATATTGATATGATTTGTTATTTGTTAGGTTCAATAAAATATGTCCAAGCATTTACAACTAATAAAACAAGAAAATTTCAAGTAGAGGATACAGCTACAATAAGCTTGATCTTTAATTCAGGAGCGCTTTGTACACTTAATTTGTCAGATACAATTGTTGCACCGTGGAGTTATGAATTAACTGCTGGAGAAAATCCTGCATACCCAATTACCAACCAATCTGCTTATATGATTGGTGGTACTAAAGGTTCTTTGCAGTTTCCCAATCTTAAATATTGGTTTTATAAAAAAGAAAGAAGCTGGTGGAACAAGATCTTTGTTAATGAAGATAAAAATAAAAAAGATGACAATACATTAGTAAATCAAATTGATCATTTTGCTGATGTTGTCGCAAAAAAAGCTAAACCAAAAGTAAATGGAAATGATGGTTTAATATCTCTTAAAATTTTTGCTGCAATAACAAAAAGTGCAAAAACTGGAAAGAAAATTAAAATTTAAAGATTAGCTAAAATCGAATTAGAAGATTTAATAGTATCAGCATCACCTCCTAAATCTTTAGTTCTGTTGCTTTTATCATTTAAAGATTTTTCAATTGCTTCAACTATTGAATTAGACGCTTCTTTTTCTCCTAAATAATCTAGCATCATTGCTCCAGACCAAATTTGTCCTACAGGATTAGCAATTCCTTTTCCTGCAATATCAGGGGCAGAACCGTGAACTGGTTCAAATAAAGATGGAAATTTATTTTCTGGATTAATATTTCCAGAAGGAGCAATTCCAATTGTTCCTGTGCAAGCAGGTCCTAAATCTGAAAGAATATCTCCAAATAAATTCGATGCTACCACAACATCAAACCATTCTGGATTGAGCACAAATCTAGCAACTAAAATATCAATATGAAATTGATCTGTTTCAATTTCAGGATAATTTTTTTTCATTTCATTAAAACGTTCATCCCAAAAAGGCATAGTAATTGAAATTCCATTCGATTTTGTTGCATTAGTTAGTTTTTTTCTTTTCCGTTGTTTGGCTAATTCAAAGGCAAATTTTTGAACTCTGTCTATTCCATGGGCAGACATGATAGTTTCTTGAATTGCAATTTCTCTATCGGTATTTTTATACATTCTTCCGCCTACAGTAGAATATTCTCCTTCTGTATTTTCTCTAACAATCAACATATCGATATCACCGGGTTTTTTATTAGCTAGAGGAGGATTAATACCTGGGAAAAGTTTTACAGGTCTAAGATTTATGTATTGATCAAATTCTCTTCTAAACTGAAGTAAGGAACCCCATAAAGAAATATGATCCGGTACTCTATCTGGCATACCGACTGCTCCAAAAAATATAGCATCATGTTTTTCTAATTTTTGTTTCCAATCATCGGGAAGCATTTTTCCGTGTTTTTCGTAATAATCACAGGAAGCAAAATCATACTCTGTAAAATTTATTTTAAATTGATGTTTTAAGGCAGCGTCTTTTAAAACTTTTAAGCCTTCAGGTAATACCTCTTTGCCAATCCCGTCACCAGCTATTGAAGCAATGTTATATTCTTTCATTAGTTGATTTTTATACTGCAAATATCAATAAATTACATTGTTAAATTAATATTAAATTTTAAACCTTCATTGTTTTGACATATTTTTTTTGCTAACTTTACTTATGAAAAAAATAATCCTACTTACTTTATTTAGTTTATTATTTTTCACAAATTCAAATGCTGCATGTGACGATCCTTTAACAGAAGGTGTTGATTATTCTAATTGTAGATTTTCAGACTCACAAGATTTACAAGGAAGTTACCTTCCAAATTCAAATCTTTCTTTTGCAAGTTTTATTCAAGTAAACTTTGATAAAAGTATTATGATGACTTCAAATCTATCTTTTGGAACTTTTCCAGAGTCTACTTTTGTAAGAGCCAATCTTTATGAATCTGTTTCTATTGGCGCAAATTTTGAAAAAACTAATTTTACTGGCGCTAACTTAACTAGAGTTGATTTTATGGGAGCAACCTTGATCGAAGCAAATTTTCAAAACTCTAATTTAATGGAGGCTAACTTTACCTCTTCTAACATCACCAATGCTAATTTTGATGGAGCTAATTTAACTGGAGCAACGTGGACCAATGGTCAAACTTGTGGCCCAGAATCTATTGGTACCTGCAAACAATAATTAATGAATACTTCAGTAAATACTGATGATGTTATATTTAATTTTTTTAAACAAATTTGTGATGAAAAAGATGATCAAAAATGTGTTGAGCTTGGAAACGAATGGATAAAGGCAATGGAAACTAATTTATCTGAAATGGAAAAAAACCTAAATGGAGCTGATTATATTAAGCATAAAGATGATATTCAAAGTAACAGAAATCATCTTGATAGCCTGAAGAACAAAACATCATCTGAGTGGAGAGCGTACGCAACTCAATGCATGATTGAAATAATGAATCATAAGAGTCAAAAATAATTTAAGAAATAAATTTTAAACCACTAGCTATATCTATTAATATAATATAAAGACTATAAGAAGGGGTGTCTTAACAGACTGAGATCATACCCTAAGAACCTGTCCGGTAATTCAGAAAGGGATAAAATGGATAAAACATATTTTTTAACTCAATCAACATCATTAATATTAATAATCGCAATTAGTTTAATATTTGCTTTTTTAGGAATTCTTCATTCTAAAAAATTTACAGGAATTAATAATTATTTAACTGCAAATAGAAACATCGGTTTATTTTCACTTACCACAAGTCTTGTAGCATCAGCTTTAGGTGCTTGGATTTTATTTGGTCCAGTAGCGGCTGCAACATGGGGCGGGGTAGGCGCTGTTATTGGTTATGCATTAGGCACAGCTTTTCCAATGATTTTCTTAATTTATTTTGGAAAAAAAATTAGAAATGAGTTTCCAAAAGGATCTTCTTTAGTTGAGTTTATGAGAAAGAAATTCGGCAAAAGTCTTTTTAAGCTAATTTTGTTAATGACAATCTTTTACATGTTCATTTTTCTTTGCGCAGAAGTAACGGCAGTTGCTGTATTAATTAATTATATATCAGGAACAGAATTATGGATTACAGCATTAATAGTCTTGGCAGCTACCTTAAGTTACACTCTTTATGGAGGATTAAGAGCCTCAATATTTACTGATAATATTCAAATGATTGTAATTGGTGTTTTATTATTTATTTTGATTTCAATTATTAGTTCATCTTCAGGAGATAATTTTTCTTTTTCTTTAATTAATGAGAAAAACCCTCAACTAATAAGTTCAAATTATGTTCCAGGATATACCGCTGGATTAACTTTTTTTATAGCAGTTGCAGCAACTAATTTATTTCATCAAGGAAATTGGCAAAGAGTATATGCAGCAAAAGATTATCAAACATTAAAAAGTGGTTTGATAATTTCTTTCTTTATTATTGTTCCAATAGTTTTCTTAATGGGTTTTATTGGAATGGTTTCATTTTCAATGGATCCATCTGTTAGACCTGATTTAGGTTTTTTTAGTTTATTATTAAAAGATCAAAAAGAAATTTTATCTTTATTAATCATTATACTTGGTCTTGCATTAACAATTTCTACTGTTGATACTTTGGTTAATGCTATTTCTAGTTTATTTGTAGTTGATGGCAAAGCAACTTTTAATTTAGATAAAAAAACTGATTACTTAAAAATATCTAAATATTTCATTTTAATATTATCCGTAATTGCATTTGGTGTTGCTTCAAAAGGATTTGATATTTTATATTTATTCTTACTTGCAGATTTATTTTGTTGTGCGTTTGTAGTTACTGTTTTTTATAGCTTCTATAATAAAGTGAATGAAAAAACCGCTTATGTCTCAGTTATAATTGGTCTAGTTGCTGGATTTTTAATGTTTCCATTTCCAGATTTTTCTAAAAGTTTATTAGTGGGAGTATTTTTGTCTAAAGACCTGTTTTCACCATTTATAGCTCAATCTTTATTATTTTTATCTTTTTTGATTGCAACATTCTTGCCTGCAATAATTTTAAAAATTAAATTTAGATAGAGGATGTTAAAGCATCATAAATAAGTTCTTTAGTGGTCTCACCAATGCTTCTGTAAACTTCTTTATTATCTTTAAAAATTAAAAGTGTTGTTTGATATTGTACGTTAAAAAATTGAGCAATTTCTTTATTTGTTACATCAAAAGCAAAGTACTCCATATTATCAAAATCATTTTTTGCTTTTTCAAGAACTTTCATTTGGCTAGCACAAGAAGTACAATATTTAATCCAAGAACTAACCACCACAACTTTTCCTTCTGATAGAGCTTTATCAAATAACTCTTTACTATAAGTGGTTTCTTTTCCAATTGCCTTGGTGCTAAATGCTAATACAAAACAGATAAATACTAAAAATTTTTTCATTAAACCAAAATTAAGGTAAATTTTAATTTATTGTAATACTATAAATTGTCTCTATATATGCTTAACCACATGTCAAACGAGCAAATAAGCATAAATAACCTGTCAAAAGTGTACGATAATGGTTTTGAGGCATTAAAAAAAATAAACCTAAATATTAAAAAGGGTGAAATTTTTGCAATGCTAGGACCAAATGGTGCAGGAAAAACTACACTTATAAGTATTATCTGCGGGATAGTAAGACCATCTTCTGGGAAAGTTACAGTAGATGAATTTGATATTATTGATGATTATAGAGAAACAAGATCTAGAATTGGATTAGTTCCTCAAGAGTTAACTTTAGAGCAATTTGAAACTGTATTTAATAACGTTTCATATTCTAGAGGTTTGTACGGGAAAAAACCTGACCCTAAACATATTGAGAAAGTTTTAAAAGATCTAAGTCTATGGGATAAAAAAGATTTAAGGCTTAGACAATTATCTGGGGGAATGAAAAGAAGAGTTTTGATTGCAAAAGCATTATCTCATGAACCAACCATTTTATTTTTAGATGAACCAACTGCTGGTGTAGATGTTGAGTTAAGGCAGGATATGTGGAAAGTTGTTGAGAGTTTAAGAAAAACTGGTGTTACAATAATTTTAACAACACACTACATAGAGGAAGCAGAAGCTATTGCAGATAGAGTAGGGGTAATCAATCAAGGAGAAATTATAGTGGTTGATGAAACAAAAGAATTATTAAAGAAGATGGGCCACAAGAAACTCACTGTGGACTTACAAGAAGAAGTTAAAGAATTACCAAGCAGTTTAGAAAAATATAATCTTGAAATTGGTAAAGATAAAATGTCAATTGATTACACCTATAATGTTCAAGCAAAACAAACAGGGATTACAAATTTACTTCAAGATTTAAAAGATGCAGGTTTAAAATTAAAAGATTTAAAAACAGAACAAAGCACATTAGAAAAAATATTTGTCAGTTTAGTAAAGGAAAATAATGAAATTTAATTATTATGCTTTTAAAGCAATTTATCTACATGAGATGGATAGATTTAAACGAACATTGATGCAATCTTTGTTATCGCCAGTTTTATCTACATCTTTATATTTTATTGTTTTTGGATCAGTAATTGGAGGCTATGTAGAAAATATTGATGGGATTAGCTATGGATCATACATTGTTCCAGGTTTATTGATGCTTACTCTTTTAACTCAATCAATCAGTAACACATCCTTTGGTATATTTTTTCCAAAATTTAATGGAACTATTTATGAAATCTTGGCAGCTCCAATATCAACTTTAGAAATTGTTCTTGCTTTTGTTGGTGCTGGCGCAACAAAAACTTTAATTGTAGGTTTTGTAATTTTTATAACTGCAACATTTTTTGTAGAGGTAGATGTAAAATATCCTTTATTAATGATATTTTTATTAGTTTTAGTTGCGTTTACTTTTGCCTTGTTTGGTTTTTTAATCGGATTGATGAGTTCTAACTTTGAGCAAATGTCAATTATACCAACACTAGTTATTACTCCGATGGTATTTTTAGGTGGAAGTTTATATTCTTTAGATATGCTACCAGAATTTTGGCAGATGGTTACATATTTTAATCCAGTAGTTTATTTAATAAATGGATTAAGATTTTCATTTTATGGAGTATCAGATTTTAATATTTGGGTTAGCATTGTTTCTATGGTTGCATTTTTATTAGGATGCATCACGATTGTTACTATTTTACTTAAAAAAGGTTACAATATTAAATCTTAGCTACTAGCTATTTTCTTTTTAGGATCATAAAAAGGTTTTTGTACAATGGTAGCAGAATATTTTCCTTCATGAGTTTGAACATCTAATTGATTTCCTAATTCTGAATAATTTATTTGTATCATTGCAAGTGCGATATTCTTTTTTAATCTAGGTGAATATACTGCCGAAGTTACCTTGCCAATTTTCTTACCATCTTTTTCAATCAGCCAAAAAGTTGTGTTGGGTCCTGATAAAGGATCACAATCAATTATAAGACCAACTTGTTTTCTTTTAATTCCTTCTTGCTTTATTTTTTTTAGCGCTTCTTTACCTATAAAATTTATATCAGTATCTAAATTAACCAATCGATCAAATCCTAATTCAAATGGATTTGTATGTATATCTGCATCCGCGTGATAAGAAAGCATTCCACCTTCAATTCTTCTAATAGAAGACGTATGACCAGGCTGAATACCATGTTCTTTGCCAGCTTCCATTATTTTTTCATATAATTCATTTCCTTTTGAACCATCTCTTAAATATATTTCGTATCCAAGTTCACTTGACCAACCTGTTCTTGAAACAATTAATGGAATTTCATCAAGTTGATATTTTCTAAGCCAATAATATTTAAGATTTCTGATATCTTCACCAAATAGTTTGACCATTATTTCTTGTGAGGTAGGGCCTTGTAACTGTAGAGGGGATACATCTGGTTCAGATATTTTAACATCTAAACCTGAGTTAACCGCTACACCTTGTGCCCATAACAAAACATCACTATCTGCCAAGGATAACCAAAAATGATTTTCTGCTAATCTTAGTAAAACTGGATCGTTTAATATGCCTCCATCGTTATTTACGATTAATACATATTTACACTGTCCTATTGATAATTTTGAAAGGTCTCTAGGAGTTAATAATTGAATAAATTTGTAGGCATCAGGACCAGTTATTTCAACCTGTCTCTCAACCGCCACATCACATAAAATTGATTTTTCAATAAGGTTCCAAAAGTTTTGCTCAGGACTTCCAAAGTCACGTGGAATATACATATGATTATATACAGAAAAACCTGTAGCTCCCCATTTTACAGTAGAGTCAAAATATGGAGACTTTCTTATTTGTGTTCCAAAACCAAAGTTTTTATTAGACATTTGTGACCCTTAACAGTCTTGGTATGAATTACAAACAAAAAAAATAGCCCTGTTAAGGGCTACTAAAAAAATGGAGAGGGAAGTTATTTTTTTAAAATTGTTCTGATTCAGTTGATCCAGCCATCGCTGTAGTTGAGCTTTGACCGCTACTGATAGTATTTGATACTGCATCAAAATAAGATGTACCAACTTCTCTTTGGTGTTTAACACTAGTATAACCATCTTTTTCTCGAGCAAATTCTTGTTGTTGAATTCTAGAGTATGCGGCCATACCTTCTTTTCTGTATTTTTCAGCAAGCTCAAAGATTGCAATGTTTTGAGTATGAAAACCAGCAAGAGTAATAAATTGAAATTTATAACCCATTTTTGCAATCTCTTGTTGGAATGAAGCAATTTCATCATCGCTTAAATGTTTTTTCCAATTAAAAGAAGGTGAACAATTATAAGCTAAAAGTTTTCCAGGAAATTTTTCATGTATTGCATCAGCAAACTTTTTAGCTTCTGCTAAATTAGGCGTTGCTGTTTCACACCAAATTAAATCAGCATAAGGTGCATAAGCTAAACCTCTAGAGATAGCTTGTTCAATTCCATCTTTTACATAATGAAAACCTTCAGGAGATCTTTCACCTGTTAAAAATGGTTTATCATTTTCATCAAAATCATTC
>CACDQB010000016.1 GCA_902554795.1 uncultured Pelagibacteraceae bacterium
CAAAAGAGCAAATAGAAGAGATAAAGAGCCAACAAAGTCAGAAAAGTGAGACTAAAAGAGTTACATCTCCTGGACTTGAAAAAATACTTTATGAAGCTATCCCTGCGCTAGATCATGGTTTTGTAAGAGTAGTAGATTATATGGGTGATGATACTTCAATAGTACAATCTGCAAGAGTTTCTTATGGAAAAGGAACTAAACAAGTTTCTACTGATAAAGGTTTAATAAAATACTTAATGAGGCATTGGCACAGCACTCCTTTTGAGATGTGTGAAATTAAATATCATATTAAGCTACCAATTTTTATAGCAAGACAATGGATTAGACATAGAACTGCAAATGTAAATGAGTACTCTGCAAGATATTCAATTTTAGATAAAGAATTTTATCTACCATCATCAGAAAATTTAGCTGCACAATCAATTAGTAATAGGCAAGGAAGAGGGGAGGTATTAGAAGGTAAGCAGGCTGAAGAAGTTTTAGAGCTTTTAAAAAGTGATGCCGAGAGAACATATAATAATTATGAGACTATGCTTAATGAAAGGTTTGATGGTTCAACAATCGATGAAAATAAAAAAGGTTTAGCAAGAGAGCTTGCAAGAATGAACTTAACTCTTAACACCTACACCCAATGGTATTGGAAAACTGATCTTTTAAACTTAATGAATTTTCTCAGATTAAGAGCAGACACGCATGCTCAATATGAAATAAGAGTTTACGCTGACATTATGTTGGATACTTTAAAAAATTGGGTTCCTATAACATTTGACGCTTTCATGGATTATAGAGTTGGTAGCACCGAAGTTTCTGCAAAAGGAAAAACTATTATTCAAAAACTGATTAAAGGTGAAAAAATTGATTTAGAAAGCTCAGGACTTTCTAAAAGAGAATGGAATGAGTTAATGATAGCTTTCGACTTAAAAGATAATTTGATTTAATGTTTTTTATTTCGCATAGAGGTAATTTAAAAGGTCCAAATAAAAATGAAGAAAATAAAATTGAATATATAGATAAAGCACTACAAGAAAATTTTGATGTGGAAATTGATTTATGGTTTGTTAAAAAAAATTTTTATTTAGGACATGATGAGCCGTTGTATAAAGTTAATAGAAAATATCTTAGGAATAAAAAATTTTGGATACATGCAAAAAATCTTGATTGTTTTTATGAATTAAATAATTCTAAATTAAATTATTTTTGGCATGAAAGTGATAAGGTTATTTTTACAAGCAAAGGTTATTTTTGGAATTACCCTGGTACAAAACTTAACAGAAATAAAAGTATTTACGTTCTCCCAGAGCGATCAAAAAAATTTGATAATACCCTGAATTTTAAGGGTATATGTTCTGACTATATTTATAAATATAAGAAAATAGTAGAAGAATTAAAAAAAAAGTGAAAAAAAAAATTCAGCTTATAATTCCTGTTGCTGGTCCTAATAATGAATTTTCAAAACTTGGAAATCATAAACTTTTATTAGATATAAATAAAAAAAAATTAATACAATGGGTTCAGTTGTCTAGACCATATGATTTATCAAAGGGTTTGTTTATTTTTCATAAAAGACATGAAAAAAAATATAATCTTGTTAAAAATATTTCTAGGGCTCTTGGGAAAAGAATTAAATTTCACTTGCTAGACCAATTCACAGAAGGTTCACCTCAAACTGTAATGAAAATTAAAAATTTAATTTCATTGGATCAACCAATTATAATTGATCTTTTAGACCAATATTTAGATCTAAAGAAATTTTATGAATATTGTATGAATAATAATTTTGATGGTTGTGTGCCAATATTTCAATCGCTATATTTTAATAGGGGATATGCTGTGATGGATAAAAAAAATAATATCAAAAAAATATCTGAAAAAGATAAAATACCAATCTCTACAAATTCAACTGGCTGTGTAAGTTATTTTAAAAAAGCAAAAGATTTTTTTTATTTTTCTGATTTAATGATCAAAAAAGAAAAAAAATCATCTGATGGGAAATATTTGATTAGTTTGGTATATAATGAAATGATTAAAAAAAAATACAAAATTAAAGGTTATAATTGTGAATTTGTTGCTTCGTTAGGAAGTGTTAATAGTATTAAATCATTTTATGAAAATTGTAGATTAATAAAGTATTAAATATTTATGGAAAAAAAATTTGATAATTTTTTGTTTAATGCAAGTGTTGATAAATCACGTTATTTTATTGCTAAATATTATCTCAAGAGCAATGATATGCTTAAAGCTGCCGAAGGTATTGCAATAGGTCAATCAATTGGAAATCCCAATGTTAGATTAGATAGTGAAACTGCAGAATTACTTGAAAATCATCTTTCTGTAATTTTAGATCATCCTGAAAATTTAAAGAATAAAAAAGAAGGTGAAGTTAAAATTGCTTTTCCAATTAAAAATTTTGATTTGGAGAGGGATGGTATAACACAATTAACGTGCGCTCTTATGGGTGGGCAGATGGATATTGAAGTAATTTTAGGATGTAGATTGATAGATGTAGAGCTCCCTGAAATTTTTTTAAAAAACTTTAAAGGTCCAAAAATTGGAATGGATGAAATTAAAAAAAGAACTAATTGTGAAAACAGGCCTTTATTAGGTGGAATTGTTAAACCAAAAACTGGATTAGATATATCAACATTAAAAGAAGTTTGTGCAAAAATGGTTAGAGGTGGGGTTGATTTTATTAAAGAAGACGAAATATTAGGAAACCCATCTTGCTGTCCATTTGAGGAAAGAGTAAAAATAGTAAACGATGTTGTTCAAAATGAAGCTGCAAAATTAAATAAAGAAGTTTTTTATGCTCCCTGTGTAAACTCAGACTTACCTTATTTGTTACATAGAATAGAATTTTTAGTAAAAAATAATGTTAAAGCTTACCATTTAAATATCTGGTCAGGATTACAAATGTATAAATATTTGAGAAGTTATGATTTTGATATAGCTATGCATTATCAAAAAAGTGGAGATAGAGTTTTGACTGATAAGAACAATGCTTATTCAATTTCTTGGACAGTACTTTTAAAATTAGCAAGGATATCAGGTGCAGATTTTATACATGCAGGTATGTGGGGTGGATACTTATCAGATACAAAAAACGATCTTTCTGAGTGGATGTCTATTTTAACATCAACCCATGATCTTGGATTTAAGAAAACTGTTCCATCTTTATCATGTGGAAGCCATCCAGGATTGGTTGACTCAACTGTAAAAAATTTCGGAAAAGAAGTTATGATGAGTTTAGGGGGTTCTTTGCATGGACATCCAGGAGGAACTATTGCAGGCGCTAAAGCAATGCGTCAGGCATTTGATTTAAATGAACAAGAAAAAAAAGATACTTCAGAATATAAAGAATATAACGAAGCTGTTGAAAAATGGGGTTATGTTAATGATTAATGTAATAATTCCTATGGCTGGAAAAGGTCAAAGATTTTTAGATAAAGGAATTAAAACACCCAAACCACTAATTCAAGTTAATTCCAAACCTTTTATATCACATGTAATTGATAGTGTTAATTTTGATCAAGCAAACTTTTTTTTCTTAATAAGAGATGAACATTTAAAAAATAATAATTTTGATGAAATTTTAAAATCAAAAAAAATAAATTACAAAATTATACCAATTAAAAAAGATACAGAGGGTGCAGCTTGCACTGTATTGTTGGGGTTAAATGATACAAATAAGGATCTCCCTCTTATTGTAAAAGATTGTGATCAAGTAATGAATTGGTCAAAAAAAAATTTTTTAGAATTTGTCAAAAGAAGAAATAACGATGGGGTTTTGGTAACTGTGCCAACAAAAAATCCAGGCTTTTCTTATGTCGAATTACATGATGATATGAGTGCTGTTTTAAGAACAAAAGAAAAAGAGGTAGTTAGTTCATTTGGAAACACCGGCTGTTATTACTTTAATAAAACATCAGAATTCGAACACTATACAAATTTAATGATTAAAAAGAATATAAGAGTTAAGAATGAATTTTATGTAAGCCAAGTTTATAATGAGTACATACTTGATAATAAAAAAATATTACATTATCCAATAGTTGAAATTTTCTCAATAAATACCCCAGAGGAGCTTTCAAATAATGAACAGACTATTGTTAAATTTCTTTTAAATAAAAAATAAGACTTAATTTCAAATATTAAATTTTTTCAAAAATCTTAATTTATATTTAATGTATTTTAGATGAAACTTATCAATAAGAGGGATAAAAGCTTTTTTTGTAGGTTTAAGTTCATAACTTTTATGAGATTTATTTTCTACACCAAATAAATTAACTTTAAAATTTTTTATAATTTTTATTTTAAGAGATTTACTTTTTACAAAATGGTAAAAAAAATATTCAGAACTTAAAGGCCTTGATTCGCTGATAAAAAATTTAAGATAATTTATACACTCTTTTAATTTTATAAAAGTTTTAAAATTAGCAATAAAAAATAAATCATTAAGACCTCGATTATGAAAATTTTCAGGAAAAATTATTTCATCATCTTTTAATTTGTTAATATTTTTTGTAATATTAAATTTTTTACTTTCAGAAAATAGATCGCCCCTAAATCTACAAACGTAGTCAAAATTTGAAAGATTTTTTTTACAATATTCCTCTAAAAATTTTATATTTTCAGAAATAGAATGCCACATATGAAAAATATTTTCTAATTTATAACTTCTGTTTTCTTCTCCAAAAACATACTTAATTTTTGAAATTTCTTCTGACCAATCTTTTTGTTCAATTAATTTTATTTCATCTACAAAATAAGTCTTTTTAAATTGTTCATAATCTGAATGATTGGACCACAATGATGGAATTATTTTATAATCATAATCAATAAAAAGATCATTTAGAAATTTGAAATTCGCTTTTTCGTATCTTGCCAATCCAGAGATTAAAATTGCAATTTTCTTTTTCATTTTTTTGGATTACAAAATATCCAATGTTGCAAGAAGGTTCTATCCTCATTACAAGCCAACATTCTATCTATGTCTGAAAATTCGTGTAAAAATTTGATATTTTCTAAATTATTTAACTTTTTATAAATTATTTCTAAGTCAAAAAACTGTTTTAAATTATTTAAAAATTTTTCATTTTCATTTTTGCTTTTTGGATGAAATTCGATAATCATTTTTGAATTTTTTACCAACTTTAAGTTTTCTTTTGTTAGGATTTTAAACTCATCTCCTTCAATATCTATTAAAAAGAAACAATTCTTAAAATTTAAATTTATAAGTTTTGTTTTTATGAAATTTTCGTCAGCTTCATTAAAATATAGAATTTTTTTTTGAATGTTATTAATTTCAACATTTTTTTTTAAGTTATTAAGTAAATTTAAATCTTTTTCAAAAATTACAGCTTCTTCAAAAAAGTCATTTTTTAGCAATCCGATTAAATGAAAACCATCAGCACTTCCTAAATTTATTATAATTTTTTTTCTTTCAGCCTCATTTTTTTGAACTAAATAGATTTTATCCTGAACGCAACTTTCGTATACTCCTAATAATTTTGAAGCCAAATCATTTTCTCTCCATTTATTTTCATGAAACTTAATTCCTTTGTAATAGCCTGACAAAACAACGTTATCTGTCTCTCTAACAACTATTTTTGTTATCCAATCAATTCTTTTTTGAATGCCATTTTTTAATCTAATTTTAAAACCAAGTTTTGACAAAAAAATATTTATAAAACCTACTATGCCATCTCGTGAATAAGCATATTTAAATTTAGATAAATTCATTAATTTAATTTATTTTACTTATAATCCCAATAGATCCTGAGTGCTCTAAGGCCATTATTATTTTTTTTTGATCCTCTAAATAAATTATATCTCTGACCCTATCTCCAACAAATATTTTCTCATAGTAGATTAACTTACTATAATTGTCGTTAAATTTTACTCTATAAACAGATTTTCCATTCAACGACCCTATTAAATAATTGTTCTGCCAAGTTTTGCTAAATGAATTTGGTATTTTGATTATTTCTGAAATTCCAATTGATGGCACAAAAGCAAAAATAGGTTCAACAAACCCATTTAAATTGTGATTTTTAAAATAGTCTTCTCCCTCTAGAAATTTATTTTTAAAATATTTCTCTCCATATGATGATATGGGCCATCCAAAATTGTCTCCTCTCTCTATTTTGTTAATTTCATCACCTCCAAATGGTCCATTATCAGTTGCAAGTGTGATATTATTTTCAGAATATAGTCCAATCACATTCCTTAAACCTTTAGCATAAATTTCAAAATTTGAATTTATCAAATCAATCAAGATTATTTTTCCACAAACATCCTCATTATTTTGCGAATTTAATGTTCTTTGATTTTTATCATTCATATTTATGATCGATCCAACACTAAGTAGTATTTTATAATCACCAAATTTATTTATGAATTCTATTTTTCCACCATTAGTATTTTTTGAAATACATTCGTTATTTGGACTAACGAATACTTCTTGAAAATCAAATTTTTTTTTATTTAATTTAGATTTTTTAATTGATATGAAATAATTCTGATCATTTTTTTCTATGGTAGATAAATAAATATTATCCTGAAATATTTTCATATCTAGAATTCTTTGACTTTCTATATTTGTTTCAATTTTTTTAAATTTTAAATCCTCTGATGTTAATTGATTTTTTTTTATAAAATATAAATTTCCTTTCTGCGTGATAACAAATAAATCTTGATCGTTTTCTTCAATAAAAAAAGTATAGTGTCTCGAGTAAAAGAAAGTTGATTCTTTAGGGTTAAGAAATTCTAATTTCAATTTATCAAATTTAAAATTTTGATATTGAGTTTCTGGAAGAAAAACTTGATTATAATCATTAAGCAAATTACTTCTGATTGTGCCCAATTTTAAAATATTCCTTAAATTTTTTCTTTCATGTTTAATTGAATAATCTTTTGAGTTAATTATAAAAATTGCAGAAAAAACTATAATTAAAAATAATAAAATAATAATATAATTTATAAGTTTACTTATTTTTTTAATAAAATTGATTATAAACATCAAAAATATATATTTTTAATTTTTTCTGCTAATAGTAAATATATTTTAGAAATTTCATTGTCTGGATATTTCTCAACTATTGGCATCCCTCCATCTCCACATTTACCAACATCAGAATTTATAGGAATTTCTCCTAAAAATTCTTTATTAAATTCTTCAGAAGTTCTTTTAACACCCCCATCTCCAAAAATATTATATTTTTTACCATCATCGCCAATAAAATAACTCATGTTATCAATTAGTCCTAAAATTTTAACTCCAAGTTTATCAAACATTTTAATTCCTCTCTTTACATCTAAAAGAGCTACTTCTTGAGGTGTACTTACAATTATTGCGCCATCCATTTTTATTTCTTGCGAGAATGTAAGTTGAGTATCACCAGTCCCAGGGGGCATATCAACGATAATAAAATCCAAATCTTTCCAATTTACTTTTTGAGTGAAAGTTTTAATTGCACTTGTTACCATAGGGCCACGCCATATCATCGGAGTTTGTTGATCAGCTAAAAAACCAATTGACATGCATTGAATGTCATATTTTGTAATTGGATCTAATTTTTGACCATCACTTTTTGGTTTTTCATTAATATCAAACATTTTAGGAACTGATGGACCATAAATATCTGCATCTAGAAGACCAACTTTGCATCCAATTTTCTTCAATGCTAAAGCAAGATTCGTTGCAAATGTAGATTTTCCAACACCACCTTTTGCACTTGAGATTGCTATTGTAAACTTAGTTCCAAGAATAGGATTTTTAATGAATTTTTTAGGCTCCAGCTTACTTTTCATTGCGGCACTAAGCTCAGGTTTTTTATCAGTCATAAAAGCATCATTACTTGTTTTTTGCAATAAAGACACTATATACTTTGGCATATGTCAGACGATTTTAAAGGTCAAAGTCCTTGGGGAGCACCTCCTGGTGGAGGTGGTAGTGGTAATGGATCTGGTAGAGGCCCAACACCACCAAATGTTGACGAATTAATAAGAGATCTTCAAGATAAAATTAAAAGATTTTTACCTGGAGGAAAAACTTCTGGAGGAAAATCAATAAGCTTAATTCTATTGGTTTTAGTTTTTGTATGGTTAGCAAGTGGACTTTATAGAGTGCTTCCAGATGAACAGGGAGTAGTATTAAGATTTGGTAAGTTTGTAAAAACTACACAGCCCGGTTTGAACTATCATATACCTTTTCCTGTTGAAACTGTTCAAACACCAAAAGTCACTAAGGTTAATAGAATGGATATAGGATTTAGATCTGAAAGAGACAGTGGCTTCTCTACTGGCGGCGGTGTTGCTGATGTTCCACAGGAAAGCTTAATGTTAACTGGAGATGAAAATATTGTTAATATAGACTTTTCAGTATTTTGGGTAATTAAAGACGCTGGTAATTTTTTATTCAAAATTCAAGATCCAGAAGGTACAGTTAAAGCAGCTGCTGAAACTGCAATGAGAGAGGTGATTGCAAAAAGTGACATTCAGCCAATTTTAACAGAAGGTAGATCTAAAATTGAGGTTGAGACACAAAATATAATACAAAGTATTTTAGACGATTACGAAAGTGGAATTCAAATTACACAAGTTCAAACACAAAAAGCTGACCCACCTGATCAAGTAATTGATGCATTTAGAGATGTACAGGCTGCAAGAGCAGATATGGAAAGATCTAAAAACGAGGCTGAAGCTTATGCCAATGATGTAATTCCAAGAGCACGAGGGGAAGCGCAAAAAATTTTACAAGCAGCAGAAGCATATAAAAAAGAAGTTGTTGCAAAAGCTGAGGGTGAAGCAAGTAGATTTATAGCAATTTATAACGAGTATAAAAATGCAAAAGCAGTTACTCAAGAAAGAATGTATCTAGAAACCATGGAAAAAGTTCTAGCAGATATAGATAAAGTAATTATAGAAAAAAATGCAGGTTCAGGTGTAGTTCCATATTTACCTTTACCTGAGTTAAAAAAGAAAGCGACGAATTAAGATGAAAGCGGGAAAAATACTAGCTGGTATAATAGTTGCAATTGGAGTTGTAGCTTTTTTATCAGTAATTATAGTTAAAGAGGTTAACCAAGCAATTATTCTTCAATTTGGTGATCCAAAAAGAATAATAATGAAGCCAGGTTTGAATTTTAAAATTCCATTTATTCAAAACGTTGTTTATTTAGATAAAAGAATTCTAAATTTAGATGCTCCACCCGAAGAGGTTATTGCATCAGATCAGAAACGTTTAATTGTTGATGCATTTGCAAGGTTTCAAATCGTTGATCCACTGAAGTTTTATATTTCGGTTGGAAATGAAAGAGTTGCAAGATCAAGATTATCGACAATTATAAATTCAAGAATTAGAAATGTATTGGGTCAAGAGGAATTACAAACATTATTATCTAAAGATAGATCTAAGCAAATGGCTTTAATTAAAGAAGGTGTAAACAACGAAGCACAAAATTTTGGAATTAACATTGTAGATGTTAGAATTAAAAGAGCAGATTTACCTCAAGCAAACAGTGATGCAATTTATAGAAGAATGCAAACTGAAAGGGAGAGAGAAGCAAAAGAATTCAGAGCAAAAGGAGCAGAGATGGCAGTTACAATTACATCAACTGCAGACAAAGAAGTTACAGTAATTTTAGCAGATGCTCAAAAACAATCTGAGATCATGAAAGGTGAAGGCGATGGAGAAAGAAATAAAATATTTGCTGAAGCCTTTGGTCAAGATCCTGAATTTTTTGCTTTCTATAGAGCTATGCAAGCATATGAAAAAGCTCTTATCGGTGGTGAAACTTCTTTAATTTTATCACCTGATAGTGAATTTTTTAAATTTTTTGGAAATATAAAACCTGAAATCCAACAGTAATTCTTAAATGCGTGAGCTAGTCATAGCTTTTGGTCTTTTCTTATTTATTGAAGGAATTTTGTACGCCTTATTTCCAGCAAAAATGAAAAGTATGTTGAAAAAATTAGAACTTGTTAAAGATAGCCAACTTAGATCAGGTGGACTTATTTTTGCAGTTATAGGTTTTGTAATTATTTATTACATTAAGAGCTAACATGAGAAAAATTAAAATTATATTTTTAACATTAGTTTTATCATTTACTTTTTCATTAAATGTAAACTCTAAACCAGTTCCTGCTTCCTTTGCAGACCTTGCAGAAAAATTGATGCCATCTGTGGTTAATATTTCCACCACAACAACAGTAGTAACCAACACTAATCCTTTTCCATTTCAATTTCCTCCAGGATCTCCCTTTGAAGATATGTTCAAAGAATTTGGAACGCCTCAAGAAAGACAATCAGCAGCGCTAGGTTCAGGATTTATAATTGATGAAAAAGGAATAGTTGTTACGAATAACCATGTTATCCAAAATGCTGACGACATTATTGTTAGAGTAAATGGTGATCAGGAATTTAAAGCAAATGTTTTGGGTGCAGATCCTCTTATGGATATTGCTGTTTTGCAATTAGAAACAGATGAAAAGTTTATCCCAGTAGCATTTGGAAATTCTGATAAAGCAAGAATTGGAGATTGGGTAATTGCAATCGGAAATCCGTTTGGTTTAGGTGGAACGGTAACAGCTGGAATTATTTCAGCTAGAAATAGATCAATTGGCTTATCAAGATATGAAGATTTCATTCAAACTGATGCATCTATAAATTCTGGAAATTCAGGAGGGCCTTTGTTTGATATGGAAGGAAATGTAATTGGAATTAATACCGCAATTCTTGGACGTAATGGTTCAATTGGAATTGGATTTTCCATACCATCAAACAGTGCTCAAATAGTAATTAAACAATTAATCCAATTTGGAGAGACAAAAAGAGGTTGGTTAGGTGTCAGAATTCAGGATGTAACAAAAGAAATTGCTGAAGTTGAAAAATTAGATAAAGCAAGAGGAGCATTGGTTGCTAGTGTTGCTGAAAATAGCCCTTCAGAAAAAGCAGGAATACAAGCTGGTGATATTATTTTAGAATTTAATGGTGAAAAAATAAATCAAATGAAAGAACTTCCAGCAATTGTTGCAAGAACAGAGGTTGGAAAAAAAGTTGAAGTTAAAATTTGGAGAGAAAAAAAGGAGATTATTAAAAATGTTATCTTAGGAAGATTAGAAACTTCAGATGATTTCAAAATAAGCAAAAATCAAGAAACTCAAAAGCAGAACAATGAAGAAATAATTGAAAGTTTAAGAATTGCAGTAAGACCATTAACCAAAGAAGATATTAAAAATAGAAATTTACCAAATCAGACAACGGGACTTGTGATAACAAAAATTGCAAACAACAGCCCAGTAGTAAATTCAATTGAACTTAATAGTATTATTATTGAAGCTCAGAAGAAAAAAATAAGATCAGCTGAAGACTTAAGAAATATTACTAATGAAGTTCTAAACTCAAACCAGAAAACAGTTTTACTAGCCATTTATAACAATCAAAATCAACGAAGATATATTGGTGTTAAGCTAGACTAATCATGGATTTAAAATCCAAGATAATATTAATATCTGGACCCACAGCATCAGGTAAATCAAGTTTTGCAATTAAAGTTGCAAAAAAATTAGATGGCGAGATTATTAATGCAGATAGCATGCAAGTATATAAAGAGCTTAAAATTTTGTCAGCTAGACCAGATCCAAAAAAATATCAGAAAATAAAACATCATTTATATGGTTTTCATAATGTAACGAAAAACTTTTCTACAGGCGATTGGCTTAAGCTAGTAATTAAAAAAATTAAGGAAGTTCAAAAAAGAAAAAAAACTCCAATTCTTGTTGGAGGGACAGGTTTATACTTTAAAGCTTTAACTGATGGTTTAGTTAAAATACCAAATATTTCATTAAAATTAAGGAATCAAATTAGAAACTTGCAAAAAAAACTTGGGCAAAAGAAGTTTTATGAAAAACTATTAAAATTAGATCCATTCTCAAGTGGAAAAATAAACCCTACAGACACCCAAAGATCTATCAGAGCTTATGAAGTTAAAAAGTTTACAAAAAAATCTCTATATGAATGGTTTAAAAATACAAAATCAAACTTCGTGGAAGATGATTTTTTTAAAGTTTATATTGATTACCCCAGACAAGAATTAATTGAACGTATAAATACAAGAACAGGGCAGATCATGGAAAATGGAGCAATAAAAGAAGTAAAAGATTTCATAAAACTTAGGGTTAGAAAAGATAAAAGCGCCAATAAGGCCATTGGTGTTAATGAAATTAGAGAATATTTAAAAAAACAAAAAGATTTGCATGATACTAAAGAAAAAATAGCCATAAAAACTAGACAATACGCCAAAAGACAAAGTACTTGGGCTAGAGGCAACATGATTAGTTGGATGAAACTAAAGCCAAAAGACATAAATAATTTTTTAAAAAAAATTTAAAATTTTCATTCTTAAACTTGACCAATGAGCACAACTTCAGCTAGATTGCCTAATGCCAAAATTATTAACCGGAGCAGAAATTGTATTTAAGTGTCTTGAAGACCAAAAGGTTGAACATATCTTTGGTTATCCAGGTGGTGCAGTGTTACCGATTTATGATGAATTAAAAAATCATCCTTCTATAAAACATATTTTAGTTAGACACGAACAAGGTGCAGGTCATGCAGCTGAAGGTTATGCTAGATCATCAGGAAAACCAGGTGTAGTTTTAGTTACATCAGGTCCTGGAGCAACCAATGTTGTTACAGCTTTAACAGATGCTTATATGGACTCCGTACCGTTAGTTTGTATCTCAGGCCAGGTTCCAACACATTTAATTGGAACCGATGCTTTCCAAGAATGTGACACTACAGGAATTACAAGACCTTGTACTAAACACAATTGGTTAGTTAAAGATATAAATGATCTTTCAAAAGTTATGCATGAAGCTTTTAGAGTTGCAACAACTGGAAGACCTGGACCAGTTTTGATTGATATTCCAAAAGATATTCAGTTTGCAAAAGCAAAATATAAAAAACCAAATAAAGAAAAAAAATTAAATGGAAAATCCCAAAATAAATTTTCACAAGTTCAAATTGATGAATTAGTAAAATTATTAACCAAAGCTAAAAAACCAATAATTTATAGTGGTGGAGGAGTAATTAATTCAGGGCCAAAAGCAAGTCAGGCTCTAAGAGAATTTGTTGAGCTAACTGGTTTTCCTATAACTTCTACACTTCAAGGATTAGGTGCTTATCCTGGAGATGATAATCAATTTTTAGGAATGCTTGGTATGCATGGTACTTATGAAGCAAATAATGCTATGCATGATTGTGATCTATTAATTAACATAGGTGCAAGATTTGACGATCGTATTACTGGAAAAATTGATGAGTTTTCACCAAATTCAAAAAAGGTTCATATAGATATAGATCCATCATCAATTAATAAAATTATTAAGGTTGATCTTGCAATTGTTGGAGATGTTACGAGTGTCATCAGTAAAATTAACAAGACAATTGTTAAAAGAAAAAATGGTCACAGCAAGTCAAATAAATCAAATATAGCTAAATGGTGGGAACAAATTGAAAAATGGAGAGAAAAAGATTCTCTTAATTTTGTAAATAGTGATGAAAGTATAAAACCTCAACATGCCGTTCAAAGACTTTATGAATTAACTAAGAATAAAGACACTTATGTTACTACCGAGGTTGGACAACATCAAATGTGGGCTGCTCAACACTATAAATTTAATAAACCAAACAGATGGATGACATCTGGTGGTTTAGGAACAATGGGGTATGGATTGCCAGCAGCAGTTGGTGTTCAAATTGCTCATCCTGAAAAATTAGTAATTGATATTGCTGGAGAAGCCTCAGTATTAATGACTATGCAAGAAATGTCTACTGCAGTTCAATATAATCTTCCAATAAAAATATTTATTTTAAATAATCAATATATGGGAATGGTAAGACAATGGCAGGAATTACTACATGAAAAAAATTACTCAGAAAGTTATTCTGAAGCATTACCTGATTTTATGAAAATGGCAGAAGCTTATGGATGCAAAGGAATTAAAGCAGACAGTCCAGCTGAGCTTGATGATAAAATTCAAGAAATGATTGATTATGATGGACCAGTTATATTTGATTGTCATGTAGATCCTAACGAGAATTGCTTCCCAATGATACCATCTGGAAAACCTCACAATCAGATGATCTTGGGCCCAAATGATCAAGAGGAAAATAAAATTAAAGGAAAAGGCAAAGCCCTAGTATAATCATAATGCCGAAATCAAAATCAGCTTATAGCATTCCTACAAAGAAACAAAAATCAGACACATATATATTTGTTGTTTGGGTAGATAATGAGGCTGGAGTTCTTGCAAGAGTAGTTGGTTTATTTTCTGGTCGAGGTTATAACATCGAGTCCTTAGCTGTTGCAGAGGTTGATGCTGTTAAAAATATTTCAAGAATAACAATTGTTACTACCGGAACACCTCAAGTAATTGACCAAATAAGACTTCAATTAACTAAATTAGTGCCCGTTCATAAAGTTGCTGAGTTTAAAAGAGAAGACAAAGACGTAATATTTAAGGAAATGGCTTTATTTAAAGTAGTAGGCAAAAGAAATAAAATTGAAAAATGTTTAAATGCTTGTAAAAAATTTAATCCCGTAATATTAGATGAAACAAAAACTTCAGCAGTAATTCAAATAACTGCTTTAAGAAGAGAAATTGATGTAATGAATAAAAAATTAAAGCCTTTGGGACTTATAAGTACTTCGAGAACAGGGGCAGTAGCTATGACCAGAGGTGCTAAAATATTTAATTAATTTAATAGGAGAGACGATATGAAAATGTTTTATGAAAAAGATGCAGATGTAAACCTGATTAAGAGTAAAAAAGTTGCTATTTTTGGTTATGGAAGCCAAGGACACGCTCATGCATTAAACCTAAAAGATAGTGGAGTAAAAGAAATCGTTGTGGCATTAAGAGAAGGTTCATCGAGTGCAGCTAAAGCAGAGTCAAAAGGATTAAAGGTAATGAATTTATCTGATGCTGCAGAATGGGCTGATGTAGTAATGATACTTACACCAGATGAACTACAAGCAGAAATTTATAAAAATCATATTGAACAAAGAGTAAGAGAGGGAACAAGCATCGCTTTTGCTCATGGTTTAAATGTTCATTACGATTTAATTAAAGCTAGAAAAGATTTAGATGTTTTTATGGTTGCTCCCAAAGGACCTGGTCACTTAGTTAGAAGTGAATATGAAAAAGGAGGTGGAGTGCCTTGTTTATTTGCTGTTCATCAAGATGGTTCAGGAAAGGCAAGAGATTTAGCTTTATCTTATGCTTCAGCAGTTGGTGGAGGAAGATCAGGAATTATTGAAACTACATTCAAAGATGAAGTTGAAACAGATTTATTTGGTGAACAAACAGTACTTTGTGGAGGTTTGGTTGAGCTAATTAAAAATGGTTATGAAACTTTAGTTGAAGCTGGATATGAACCAGAGATGGCATATTTTGAGACAGTTCATGAAGTTAAATTGATTGTTGATTTAATTTATGAAGGTGGAATTGCAAACATGAATTATTCTATTTCGAATACCGCTGAATATGGCGAATATCAATCTGGACCAAGAGTAGTCAATAAAGAAGAAACTAAAAAAAGAATGAAAGAAGTTTTGGCTGAAATCCAATCAGGAAAATTTACTAAAGAGTGGATGGATGAATGCAAAAATGGTCAAAAAAACTTCCTTGCTACGAGAGCTAAATTAGCCGAGCATCCAGTAGAAAAAGTTGGAGCAGAATTAAGAGCAATGATGCCTTGGATAAGTAAGAAAAAATTAGTTGATAGTGATAAAAAATAGTAATTGTAAATGGAACAACTTCAAAATTTAACACGAGAAGACTTAAATTTTTTTTTTAATCAAAATGTTCAAATTGATATAAACAATTTTATTATTAGTTTGCTTTTTGCAGCAATTCTGAGTTTTTTAGTTCAAATATTTTATATAAAATATTCCTCATCCCTATCTAATCGTAAAGAGTTTGCTAAAAATTTTGTTATTTTGGGAGTAACCACATCAATTGTTATTATGATAGTAAAAAGTTCATTAGCTTTATCACTGGGTCTCGTAGGTGCTCTTTCAATTGTAAGATTTAGAGCAGCTATTAAAGAACCAGAAGAGTTGGTATATTTATTCCTTATTATTGCTATTGGTTTAGGTTGTGGCGCAAATCAATTAATTATAACATTTGTTGGTATAATTTTTGCTCTTATTTTAATAATGATTTATTCTGCTTATTATAAAAAATCTCGAAAAGACATAGAACAAACAATAAATTTAGGTGTCATAATTGAACAAGACTTGCAAGATAAAGAAATAAATAATTTAATACAAGAAATTAAAAAAATTTCTAAAGAACTTAAGTTTATTTCTATGTCTAGGACAGATAATAACACTACTATCAACTTAGATTTAAAACCAAATAAGTTTGAAAATTTAACATTATTGTCAGGAAAAGTTAAAAAGAAATACAGAAACTCAAAGGTGATATTAGCATATAATGACGACCTGTCTTTATGATAATAAAGAAAGCTTCAAAAAAAATTATTAAATCTGAAAAATCTTTTTTAATTAAATTCTTATATTTCTATTTTTTTTTGACAATAATTATTGGTTCAA
>CACDQB010000017.1 GCA_902554795.1 uncultured Pelagibacteraceae bacterium
TGTGGTGTTTTCAAAAAAACTATTTCTCAAAAAATTATAGAGTTATAGCACCTGCTTTACCTGGATTTGGTGAAAGTTATAAAGAAAAATCTTTAAACTCTATTAATGATATGGCGAATAAAATAATAGAAATACTTAATCAAAAAAAAATTGATAAATTTAATTTAATTGGTCATTCCATGGGGGGAATGATTGTTCAAGAAATAACAAAAATTGTTGGTGATAGAGTAAATAAATTAATTTGTTTTGCTACAGGATCAATAGGAGATATTCCCGGAAGATTTGAAACGATGGATGAAACAAGAAAAAAATTAAAAAAAGATGGAACTAAAATTTCATTTTCAAGAGTTCCACCAAAATGGTTTGTGAAAGGTGATAAAGATAAGAATTATTTTTTATGTGAAAATGCTGTGAGTAATGTTTCTTTGGAAACAGCTGATAATGCTTTGGTTGCTATGAAAAATTGGAGAGGAATTGATAATTTAAAAAATATCAAAAATGAAACCTTAATTATTTGGGGAGATAAAGATATATCTTATAATTTTGATCAGGTTGATACATTGAATAAAAATATTAAAAATAGCCGTTTAGAAATCTTTAAAGGATGTTGTCACAATGTTCATTTAGAACAACCGGATAAATTTAATATTTTAATAAAAAATTTTTTAGATTAATATTCTCAAAAAGATAAAAATTAAATGGCAAGCATAAAATTTACTGGTGTACATAAATCATTTGGTACCAATAAGATAATTGAAGATTTTAATCTCCAAGGTAAAGAGGATGAATTTCTTGTTTTAGTAGGACCATCAGGATGTGGAAAATCAACTCTTCTTAGGATGATTGCAGGATTAGAAAAAATAGATGAAGGCGAAATATTTATTAATGATCAAAAAATTAATGAACTTCATCCATCAAAACGTCAAACTGCGATGGTTTTTCAATCTTATGCTCTTTATCCTCATATGAATGTTTATGAAAATATGTCTTTTGGTTTAAAAATTGAAAAAAGACCGAAAGAAGAAATCAAAACGAAAGTAATGCAGGCTGCAAAAATTCTAAAAATTGAAGAACTACTAGAGAGAAAACCAAAACAATTATCTGGAGGTCAAAGACAAAGAGTAGCGATAGGAAGAGCTATTACAAGAAATCCAAAAATATTTTTATTTGATGAACCTTTATCTAATCTTGATGCGGCACTCAGATCAGAAATGAGAGTTGAAATATCTAAATTACACAATCAAATTAAAACAAATATGATTTATGTAACTCATGATCAAGTAGAAGCTATGACACTAGCAGATAGAATAGTTATTTTAAATCAAGGAAATATCGAACAGGTCGGTACCCCTGAGGAAATATATAATGATCCAGCAAATATTTTTGTTGCTCAATTTATTGGCTCACCAAAAATGAATATTTTAGATGTGAAAGAGGAAAATATTGTTAGAGAAAATACAATTAAATTATTTGGTAATGATATCCAGTTTGATAAATTAAAATTAAATAAATCTAAACATTTTGTGGGTATTAGGCCTGAGCATTTGAAAGTAAATCAAAATACACAATTTACTTTCAATCCTGAAATAGAATTAATAGAAAACCTTGGTAATGAAAAAATTGTATATATGAAAAAAGACGAACATCAATTAAGTGCAAAAATTCCAAGCAACATTGAAATAGGAAATTCTGTAGGTTTTGATTTAAATGATATTTTTATTTTTGATGAAAATAGTAATAGATTAAGATCATAACACAACTTACAATTGACAAATTTTAATTTTTTCCCATTTTTTAAATAAATGATATGAGTCAATCACATAGCTGATATGTGTTGGCCCTGTCTTTGCTAAATAGAATCATTTTAATATAGTTTCTCTATTAAAAGGAGGAGAAATGAAAAATATAATAAAAATGTTTTGCGTAATTTCGTTTTTTATTTCGAATATTGTTTACGCGGACATAAAGTTTTGGACTACAGAAGTTCAGCCTGCTCGAATGGCGAAGCAGGAGGAAATGGCCAAAGCTTTTGAAGCTAAAACTGGAATCAAGGTTGATGTAATTCCAGTTGAAGAAAAAGAACTAGGTACAAGAGCTACAGCAGCTGCCGCTGCAGGTGACTTACCTGATGTGATCTATCATACTTTACAATATGTCTTACCATGGGCTGAGGCAGGAATTTTAGATGTAGATGCCAATAATGATGTCGTTAAAGAATTAGGTAAAGATACTTTTGCGCCAGGTGCACTTAACATGGCCAAAAAAGGCTCAAAGATTGCAGCTGTTCCTGTAGATGGTTGGACACAAATGGTTGTTTACAGAAAAGATCTTTTTGAAAATGCTGATTTAGCACCACCAACAAGTTATGCTAACATTGTAGCTGCTGTTGAGAAGTTATCAAAAACAAATGGTATGTTTGGTTTTGTTGCTGCTACCAAGACAGATGAAAACTTCATGAGTCAGGTTTTAGAGCACGTTCTTTTAGCAAATGGAGTTAATATTGTTAAAAAAGGTGGCATCAAAAAACAAGGTAAGAAACTAAAAGAAGCATTAGAGTTTTATAAGGTAATTGCAAAAGCAAGTCCTCCAGGAGAATTGTACTGGAAACAATCTAGAGCACTTTACTTTGCTGGTAAAACTCCAATGATTATTTGGTCACCATTTATTATGGATGAGCTTGCTGGTTTAAGAGACTCAGCTCCACCAACAATTAACAGTGACCCAACATCACCTGAGCTAGCTTCTAAAACTGGTTTCATAACTAATTTTAGTGGACCTAGTAATAAAAAAGGTGCTGCATGGGCAGATGTTAGGTATTTTGGTATAACAGCTGATGCTGATACAGATGAAGCTAAACAATTTATCATGTATTCAATGGATGAAGGTTACACAAGCACATTATCGATAGCTCCAGAAGGTAAATTTCCTGTAAGAAGAGGAAATTCAAGTGACCCTGAAGCTTTCACAAAAGCTTGGAGTAAACTACCTGTTGGAGTTGATAGAAAAGCTCCTTTGTCAGATCTATATGACCCAGATGTTATTAATAACATTGTAGCTGGTTTAGATACTGCAAATAGATGGGGTGTTAAAGAAGGTGAACTATCAAGAGCATCAAAAGTCATAAATTCTCAATTTATAAATAGAATCACTAGACTTTATATCGATGATCAAATTGATGTTGATGAAGCTGTTGATATGATTAATAAATCATTAGCTAAATTCAATTAATTTTAATTTTTTAAAAAAGCGGATAATATAATTTATCCGCTTTTTTTATGAATAATACTTTAGCCAATACAGAAAAAAAAACTGCATATATATTAACTCTACCTGCAGTACTTTTAGTTTTTTCAATAATTTTATTTCCAATTTTTGCTAATATTTGGATTAGTTTTAAAGAGGTTGAGTTAAAAGATATTAGAATTCCAGAACCAAGAGCAAAAAAAATTGTAAAATCTATTTCTAATGAGCCCTCTAAAATAAAAATATTATATAAGTTAAGAAATAGTTCATTAATTCAAGAAATTAGAGATGTTTCTTTTCAAGATAATTTTCCTAAAAATTTTGAAATTGCAAATTTAGATTCAAGATGTTCTTACGAAAAGTATAACTTAAAATGTGAATTTGGAAATTGGCCAGCTAAATATAGGGAAAATTTTCAGGTAGTATTTGAAACAAATGATGGATCAAAAATAGACAAAAAAAATCTTAAATCAATTAAACCAAAATTGGACGGGAAATCTGATAATATATTACTTAATACCAACTTTACTCTCAAAAACTTTAAAAAGGTTTTATTTGAAAATGAATTTGTAGACTTATTACTTACAACTTTTTATTACACATTTTTTGGAACTGTTGGCTCAATAGTATTTGGTATTTTAACTGCCCAAATGGTAAATCAAAAATTTTATGGAAGAACATTCATGAGAAGTGTTCTACTTTTCCCTTATGTTGCTCCAGTTGTAGCTTTAGCTTACACTTGGGAACTTCTACTAGACCCCAATAGTGGGACGTTAAATAGCTTATTATTGAATTATCAAATTATTGAAACTCCAATAAACCTTCTTGGACAAAAATATATTGAAATTAGTATTTTGGGATTTGATTTTAAATTAAGGTTAGCACTTACAACAGTTATAATGTTTGAAATCTGGAGATATTTTCCTTTAGCTTTTTTATTTATTCTTGCGAGACTTCAAGCTATTCCAAAAGAATTATATGAGGCTGCTGATGTTGATGGAGCAAGTCCCTTTCAAAAATTTTTTAATATTACACTTCCTCAAATTACTGCAGTAATTTCAATTTTATTCATGATTAGATTTATATGGAATTTTAATAAATTTGAGGACGTGTTTTTATTAACAGGAGGCGCATCAGGAACGAGAACTTTACCAATAAATGTTTATCAACAAGGTTTTGCAATATCAGATATTGGAATGGGCTCAGCCGTTTCAATTGTAATCGTTGTATTACTTTTAATGTTTATGTTTTTTTACTTTAAACTTTTAGGAAAGAGAGTAGATGAGAACTAAAAATACAATATTATTTTCATTGATATCTACTTTTTTCTTAATTTTTTTAATTTCGATTTGGAAGATTTTAGCAACATTGCAAGGTTTAAGTATTAATAGTTTTAATATAGAAATAATTTTTATATTTGGTTTTTTAATATCGTTAGCTCACCTAGGAATAGGTGATAGAATTAAATCAATTTATAAATCAATCATTTTTTCTTCCATATTCGTTTTTTGTGATGGTTACTTAATACAAAAATTACCAATTTGGTATAATGTGGGCGTATTTTTAATATTATATTTTTTCACAAATAAGATTAGCAAATATACTTTTATAGGTTTAAAAGAAGAGCACTCTACACAAGTAATTTTATTCGACTTCTTAACTTTATTTGGAATTTTATTTTTCTCTTTTGTAATACTTTTTCCATTTTACATGATGTTAGTCACAAGTTTCAAAACACAAATAGCTTTGTTAGTGAATCCTTTAGATTTTAGTATAAACTTCGGACAAGATATAAAAGACTTATTTAAATCTTATTTCGTAATTTTTAAATCTTATAAATTTGGAAAATATATAGTGACAAGTACTATTGTTTCTGTTGGTACCGTTATTATCACTCTTCTTTTTGCAATACCTGCTGCTTATGCAGTTGCAAGATTAAATTTCTTTGGAAAAACATTTTTGTCTACTTCTATACTGATAATATACATGTTCCCTGCAATCGTTCTTGTTATTCCATTGTATACGATATTTAGTCAATTGGGCTTACGTAACTCTATAGAAGGTTTATTAATTGTGTATACAGCAACAACTCTACCAGTAGCTATTTATATGTTACAAGGATATTTTAAAAGCATACCGAAAGAATTAGAGGAAGCTGCAATTTTAGACAAATTAAGTTGGTTTGGAATTATAACAAAAATTATAATTCCCTTGAGCATTCCTGCAATTTCATCTGTAGCTTTGTATGTTTTTATGATTGCTTGGAATGAGTTTTTATTTTCTTTGATGTTTTTGGACAATCCTAATTCATTTACATTATCACGGGCTATCCAATATTTAAGTGGAGATGCAGAAACGCCAAGACAATATTTAATGGCAGGCTCAGTGGTTGTTACATTACCAGTACTATTTATATTTGTTTATTTCGAAAAATATTTAGTAAGTGGTCTGACCGCAGGAAGTGTGAAAGGTTAATGAGAAATTTAATTAATAAGGCTCAAAAGACCTTACTGGGTAACAGAAGAAAAGGGTATACCTTACCTACAAATAATAAGCTTTACCCAGCTCAATGGAATTGGGACTCTGCGTTTATAGCGCTAGGTTATTCTTATTTTAATTTAAACTATGCACTTAAAGAAATTACAACATTGCTAGATGGTCAGTGGAAAGATGGCATGGTTCCTCACATATTATTTCATGATACGAATACAAACTATTATCCAAATTATACTGCTTGGAATTGTGGTAATAAAATTCATTCATCTGGTATTACTCAGCCACCTATTTTATCAACTATTTTGAAATTGATTTTAGATAAAAACAAAATATCTAATAAACAAACTAAAGAAGTAAAAAAAATTGTAAAAAAAATAATTAGATTTCATGAATGGTTTATTAAATTTAGAGATCCGAAGAAAACTGGGTTAGTTTCAATTCTTCATCCTTGGGAAAGTGGATATGATAATTCTCCTATTTGGGATGAACCAATGGCAAAAGTAACTATTGAAAAAAATTTAAAATATAAAAGAGCAGATAATAAACTTGTTAACCCAGATCATAGACCTCTTAATATAGACTATGATAGATATGTATCTATTAAGAATAATTTAAGAAAAAAAAAATATAATCCTAAAAAAATTTTTAAATCTTCTTTATTTAATGTTGTAGATGTTGGATTTAATTCTTTATTTTTAAAGGCTAACAAAGATCTTATTCAAATATTAAATAAGTTTAATCTAGAGAGTTCTAAAATAAGTAATTATGTCAAAATTACTGAAAAAAATATTTTAAAGTTATATGACAAAAAGAAAGAAGCTTTTTTTTCAAAGGATATAAGAAATAAGAAAAAAATTTATGTACCTTCGATTACAAATTATTTTATTCTTTTTGCAGATTTAAATAACGATTTAATTAATAAGAAATTAATTAAAAGTCTTAAAAATCACAATAAAAATGATAAATATTTTTTTTCTTCAATCAAACCCAATCATAAAAGTTTTGAGGAAAAAAGGTATTGGAGGGGTCCGATTTGGGTGAACTGTAATTGGTTTATTTACAAAGGATTAATGAATAAAGACAATACTTTTTCAAAAAAAATTAAAAGAAAAACGATACAAATGATAGAGGCAAATGGTTTTCACGAATATTATACTCGAAAAACTGCCAAACCTATGGGTGCTAAAAATTTTTCTTGGTCAGCAGCTCTTTATTTAGACTTAAAGTTAAATTGAAATTAACCTGTATATCCGTATTTTTTTAATCTTACATCGCCAGTTCTTGCATGTGCTTCCATACCCTCATATCTTGAAAGTCTTGCAGCTGCAGCACCAACTAATTCAGTGGACTCTTTAGTCATTCTTTGGAAACTTAGTGTCTTAATAAATTTTCCTACAAATAAACCACCTGTGTATCTTCCTGCTCCTTTTGTAGGTAAAATATGATTTGTTCCTGAACATTTATCTCCATAAGCAACAGTTGTTTCTTCGCCAACAAATAAAGAACCATAATTTTTTAATCTGTTGTGGAACCAATCTAAATTCTTTGTTTGTACTTCTAAGTGTTCAGGTGCATACTCATCACTAATTTTAGCCATCTCTTCATCAGTATCGCATAAAACTACTTCACCATAATCTCTCCAAGCTGCCTCAGCATTGGTTCTTGGTAGCTCTGGTAATTCAGCAATTAATTCTGGAACTCTTTTCATTACCTTTTCTGCAAGTTCTTTACTTGTAGTGTATAACCAAGCAGGTGAATTATAACCATGTTCAGCTTGTCCAACTAAATCTACTGCTACTATTTCTGGATCAGCAGTTTCATCAGCAATTATTGCAATTTCAGTAGGACCTGCAAATAAATCTATTCCAACTTTACCAAATAAAATTCTTTTTGCTTCAGCTACAAATTGATTACCTGGACCTACCAAAATATCAGCAGGTGCGTTTCCAAACAAACCATTAGTCATTGCTGCAATCGCTTGCACTCCACCTAAGTTCATTATTACATCAGCGCCACAAAGATCAGCTGTATAAACAATAGTAGGATGTACTCCAACACCTGGTTTTGGTGAGCTACATACAAGAATATTTTTAACACCAGCAACTTTTGCAGTTGTTACACTCATCACAGCCGAAGCAATATGTGCGTATCTCCCTGCAGGAACATAACATCCAGCGGTATTTACAGGAATTAATTTTTGACCAGCATACAAACCTTCTGAAAGCTCAACTTCAAAATCTTGTCCATAATTTTTTAATTGTGCTTCTGCAAATTTTCTAACTCTTTCATGAGAAAACTGAACATCATCTTTAGTTTTCTGGTCTAAACTTTTTTTAATCTCTTCAATTTTTTCTTTGGAAACGATTACATCACCTTCAAATTTATCAAATTTTTTTGAAAGCTCTTTACAGCCTTCTTCTTTAGTTTTTTCTATATCTTTTAAAATATTTTCAACTATTTCTCTTGTTTTTGTATCATCTGTTGAAGATGTTTTTGGTGATTTTTTTAAATATTGTATAGCCATTATCGTTCCTTTTTTTTGAGCCTCTTTAATAAAGTATAAAAGCTATGAATTCAATAACTTTACTTAATTTAGAACTAATCTAATGCAACAACTGCAGCAGCAATAGAAGCTAAACGCGCTTGAGCTTCATCAGATCTACTTGTTATAACGACTGGCACTTTTCCACCGACCACAACTCCTGCGGCACATGCTCCACTAAAATATATCAGCATTTTTACCAAAGCATTTCCAGTTTCTACACTTGGTACCAACAACACATCTGCCTCACCAGCAACCAAATTTTTAATTCCTTTTATTGCTGCTGATTTTTTTGAAATACTGTTATCAAATGCTAAAGGGCCAAATACGTCAGCATTTAAATTTTCTTCTTTTGCTAATTTTGTAATTTCTGCAGCTTCAATGGAACTTGGTACACTTTCTAAAACTTCTTCTGTAGCGGATAATATGGACACTTTTGGTCTTTCTATTCCTATTCTATTTGAAAAATTAACTACATTCTTAAGAATATGCATTTTTGTTTTAACATTTGGTAAAACATTTAATGCTCCATCAGTAATAATTAATGGCTTATCATCTTTACCTATAGTCATATGCCAAATATGACTTAATCTTGTTTTTCCCAACAAATTATATTCGCGTTTAAGCACTTCTTTCATAAGCACATCAGTATGAATATGACCTTTCACTATTATTTGCACCTTACCTTCACTTGCTAATTTAGCTGCAATTTTAGCAGTATCATTTTCTACAGGTTCATGGATAAGCTCATATTTAGAAATATCCCATTTAATATCTTCAGCACATTTTTGAATTTCTACTTCATGACCTATAAATATTGGCTCAATTAAATTTTCATTAACTGCATCTTGAACTGATAACATGGGTAAGGGTTTGCCAGCATTTACAACTGCAACTTTAACTCCTTTTTTTTTATGAGCTAAATCTAATAAATTATTTGGACAGACAATTTCTTTGTTTGAAAGCATTTTTTTCTACAAATAAGTGAAAAAACTTAACATGTATATAAAAAAAAATTCTTTATATAAATTTAACAAGTTTATATAATTGGACTTGAGCGGGGGAGACTTTGGAAATTGTAACTAAAATTGCGCCAATTATTTTGGCTTTGATAATGTTAGGCTTAGGCCTAGGATTAAAACTAGAAGATTTTGGAAGAGTATTTAAAGCACCAAAAGATTTTATTGTAGGTTTTATTTCTCAATTAATAATTCTTCCAATTGTAGCTTACATATTAATTTTAATTTTAAAAACACCACCCGAAATAGCAATAGGGGTGATGATCATAGCTGCAGCACCAGGGGGCGTAACTTCTAATGTAATGACAAAATTTGCTGATGGCGATGTTGCATTATCAATATCTTTAACTGCAGTAATTAGTTTATTAAGTATAATTACAGTTCCTTTAATAATTTTTACTTCTGCAGACATGTTAGGGATAACAGAAGTTTCTCGAAACATTTCAATGACAGGAATAGCTTTAAAAATGTTTTTAGTTGTAACAGTACCTGTGATTTTAGGAATGATTATTAGAAAATTTGCTGATAATTTCATATCTTCTAAAGTTGAAATATTTAACAAACTTAACATAATTTTATTTGCTGTTTTTTTTGTAGCAGCTTTTTATTCAGAAAGAGAAAATTTTATTAGCTTTATAAAACAAGCAGGTTTAATTGCTCTAATTTTAAATATTTCAATGATGGTTATTGCATATTACATTGCAAAAGCTTTTGCTTCAGGTGTTAAACAAATGAAGTGTATTGCTTTAGAATGTGGATTGCAAAATGGTACTTTAGCGTTATTTGTCTCTACGCAAATATTTGGTACTGATATATTATATGCATTACCAACAGGCGCGTATGCACTAATCATGTATATAACAGGATTTATTTTTATTTATTTTTTAAAAAAATCTAATTAAGGATTGATTATTCTTATTTGATTAAAAGTTTTATAAATAAAATTACTTAAGCTAAGCATATTTTGGTTTATCATTTTACTTGTTTTTTGAAAGGCACTATCTTTAGCATCGAATGTAATTAATTTTTTTTCATTTATGTGAAGATATTTTTTATCAATTAAATATTTTAGTTTTCTTACAACTGTTGGTCTTGGAATACCAGTTATCTCAGAAATCGACATGGCATTAACACCTCTCACATCTGAACCCATAAGTGCTTTATGGTATGAACGTATATTTTTCTTTGGAGTAAATTCTTTATTCTTAACTGCATTAATTATGACCACCATTCCAATTGCTAAATATTCTAAATCTTTAATTTCATCCCTCCATCTCTTCATATAAATGAACCAGAATTTATTAAATTGGTACCAACAATAAGAGAAATTTTCTTTCATCGCAGATATTATTTCATCAACTGAATAAACTTCAGTTGCAAGTTTTTCTTTTTTTAAAATTTTGTTAAACTCATGTAATATTGTTGCAATCTCTGTCAAAGTGTTAGTTGCTCTGGCTGAGTAGAGAGTATCTCTAACAATAAATATTTTCTTACCAACTCTTTTAATTGTTCCTTCATTCTCTAACTCTAGAACTTTTCTTCTGATACTTTCTTTTGGTATTCCTAGATCTTTTGAAATGTCTGAAATATTAATTTTGTTAATTTCTATTGATTTATCCTTATAAAATGTGTCGTAATCAATTTTTACTCCATTTTGCCTGAAATATATAAGATCTTGATGTATCAAATATATAATGATTACGAACTTATCTATGTCTTTGTAATAATTGTAAGCTCTGACAAACCAGTTGCTTGTTAAGGTAAAAAAAGAGGGTGCTAATGCGGCAAAATTATCTTGAATTATTTTATTGATTATCTTCTCGTCTATATGCGCGGATATACTAGGTAAAGTATTCATTTTTTTATAAAAAAACCCAATATGAACAAAAGTGAAATTAGAGTCAACCCATTTTGGACAACCCTAGTATGTAAAAATTAAACTAATAATGATTAAAATTAATTATATAAAACAGATATGAGTACAGAAAGCTTTAATAGAACATCCGAGATTGTAGAGACCCCCTCTCAATATGTCGAAACTCCAAAAAGGGTTAACGTGGATGTTCTAAAGCAAAGACTTCTAGAAGAAAAGAAGAAGGAAAAAGTTAAACGAACAATAATTTTATCATCGGTTATTGTTTCTTTGGGTGCTCTAACGATGTTAACTTATTAAGGTTTCCAAATCTTTCTTTATTATATCCGGTATAGAAATTTCTTTTTTTAGGTTATTTTTATACCGGGCATATTTATTTTGTCCTGGATACATTATTTCTTTAACTCCCTTAATTTTAGGAAGTTTTTTTATTGTTTTAATATTATCTTTAATTCGTTGGTTATAATTTTTTTGAAATAAATTTGCTTTAAAAGTAATAAATAAATGTCCAATATTTTGTGGACCTGAAAAATCATCAAATGGATCTTTAACTTTTCCTGCGTGATTTCCTCCCGTTAAAACTCCACTTAATATATCTACCATCCAAGCAAGTCCTGAACCTCTAAAACCTGCAATTGGTAATTGTACTCCTGCTAATGCTTTTTTTGCATCTGTAGTTGGTTTACCAAACTTATCTAAAGCAACTCCCGCAGGAATTGATTGATTGTTTCTTGCTGCAACTCTAATTTTTCCTCTATTAATCATTGAGATTGATGTATCTAAAATAAATGGAATTTTAGAACCAGTAGGGGATCCAAAACAAATTGGATTTGTTCCGAATAAAGTTTTCAACGCGCCATGTGGTGCAACTGCTGGAGGAGCATTGGTGTAGATCATTGTAATTAAATTTTTCTTTACAGCTTGTTCAGCGTAATAACCAGATAAACCATAGTGACCACTATTTTTAACTGCTACCATTCCTATTCCAGTTTTTTGTGCATGTTTAATTGCAGTTTTAATTCCTATATCAGCAGCAACAAAACCAATACTATTATTTGCATCAATGTGAGAGATAGAAGGGGAAATTTTTTTAATTTTAATTTTTGGTTTTGGATTAATTACTTTTTTAGAAATTCGATCACAGTACATCTTAAGTCTAGATAGACCATGTCCATAAGCACCAACCAATTCTGCATTAATTAATGCATTAGCAGAAATTATTGCATGATCTTTACTTAAACCATATTTTTGAAAAATCTTAACAATTTGTTTTTTTAGTAGAGGTGTTTTCACTTATTTGAATATTTTTATGTCTTTATTAAAAAAATTCTTAATATCATTTATTAATAAATTTGGAACCTCTAAAGCAGCAAAATGACCACCTCTTGAAAATTTTGTCCATCTTTTTATGTTAAAAATTCTGTTAACGTATGATTTAGGAGGCCATTCAAGCATTTCCTTTGGAAATTCCGCTATTGCAGTCGGAACTTTTATTTTTTTGAAATTTTTGGGAAAAGATCGACCACCTTCTTTTCTTCTTCCAAAATATATCCAAGTAGATGTGTTAAAACTTTTGGTAATTATGTAGATCATTATATTTGATATTAATTCATCTTTTGAAAATGTTTTTTCTATATCACTCTTGTTTAGGTCAGACCAACCATGAAATTTTTCTAAAATCCATGCTGCAGTTCCTACCGGACTGTCTATCATTGCATAAGATAAGGTTTGAGGTTTTGTAGCTTGTTGAGTTCTATATCCTTCCTGCATTATTTGATCAAAATTAAATTTTTTCTCCCATTTTTTTTCTTTAATATTTTTTGGTCCTTTTGGATGTCTAATGGGTAAGCAATTAATATGAATTCCTTTGCAATATTTTGCACTATCAAGACCAATCCAAGCTGCAATAGTTGCTCCCCAATCTCCACCTTGTACAATATAATTTTTATGACCTAGATTTTTGACCATAAATTTATTTAATATTTTGCCAATCTTTCTAGGACCTAAAGCTTTTTTAATTGGTGTTGAAAAACCAAATCCTGGCAATGAAGGAACAATTACATCAAAACCATCTTCAATTTTTCCCCCAAAATTCTCAGGATGAGCAAGCCTAGGAATGATGTGAAAAAATTCAATTACACTCCCTGGCCATCCGTGCAAAAGCAATAGAGGTCTGGATTTAGGATTTTTACTTTTTTCAATTATAAAATGTAGATTTATACCATCAACATTAGTCTTGTAGTTTTTAAAAGAATTAATTTCGTTTTCAAATTTTTTCCAATTATATTTTGAAACCCAATATTGAGATATTTTTTTTAGAAAATTATAATTAGTTCCATATTCCCATCCATTTACATTTTGTATCATCTTCCATGGATAGGCTCTTACTTTTTTATAGATGTTATTAAGTGTACTTTTAGATACACTTATCTTGTATGGTTTGATCATCTATTAATTATGACTTATCCAGATTGTTTTTGTTTGAAGAAATGAATTTAAAGCTTCAGTACCTTGATCTCTACTTAGAGAACCTGATTGTTTATATCCTCCAAAAGGAGTTTTAATATCTCCTTCAGAAAAAGTATTCACCGATACAGTTCCACAAGGTAAGCTTTTAGCTAAATGAAATGCTCTATTTATGTCTTGAGTAAATACACTTGCATGTAATCCGTATTTAGAATTACTAGCAATTTTTAAAGCTTCTTCATCATTTTTAACCGTTAAAACACCAAGTACTGGTCCAAATATTTCTTCCTGAGCGATGGTCATATTTTCTTTTAATCCATCAAATAAAGTTGGTTTTGCATAAAAACCTTTTTGCTTATTATCTGAAACTCCTCCAGATAAAAGTTTTGCCCCTTCATCGATTCCTGTTTGGATATATCCATCAACAGTTTGCAAATGTCCTTTTGAAATCATAGATCCCATATTCGATTTTAGATCTAATGGATCTCCTACTTTTAATTTTTTAACTTTTTTAATAATTTTATCTAAAAATTCATCTTTTACTTTTTTATGAACTATTTGTCTCATATTTGCTGAACAGTTCTGCCCACCATTCCAAAATGCAGAATTCATAGCATTATCTATTAAATCGTCAGTGATTTTAGCATCCTCTAAAACTATAAATGGACTTTTTCCTCCCATCTCTAATGCAACAGGTTTTAAATTACTTTCACTTGCGTATTTTAAAAAATAACCGCCTACTTCAGTTGAACCTGTAAACGAAACTGCATCAACATCTTTGTGTCGACCTAAAGCTTCACCAACATCACCATAACCTGGAAGTACATTTAAAACTCCATCTGGTATCCCAGCTTCTTTTCCAATTTGAGCAACTCTTATTGCAGTAAGAGGTGTGTCTTCTGCTGGTTTAATTATTACCGAACAGCCCGCTGCGAGAGCTGGCGCCATCTTCCATACCGCCATCATTAAAGGAAAGTTCCAAGGAACAATTCCAGCAACAACTCCAATTGGTTCTTTAACAATTAAACTAGTAATGGAAGGTTCTGTTGGACCAACTTTTCCAAATACTTTATCAATTAATTCTCCATACCATTGAAAATGCATTGGAGCATCATTTGCAACTTCATTAATACAATCGGTGATAAGTTTACCTGTATCAATACTTTCTAAAACTGAATTTTCATCACCATGTTTTCTAAGTAATTCAGCAAATTTTAATAAAACTTCTTTTCTATGTTCAGGTGCACTTCTGGACCAAACTCCACTATTAAAAGCTTTCCTTGAAACTTTAACTGCTAAGTCAACATCTTTATGATTACATTTTGCAACAACACAAAGTTTTTTACCAGTTGCAGGATTGATTGTTTCAAATTTTTTACCA
>CACDQB010000018.1 GCA_902554795.1 uncultured Pelagibacteraceae bacterium
ATCTGTTGCAAAAAAATTAGGTCTTTCCCATCCAAACTTTTGACCAAACACAGCACCTAAATTTTTCATTCTTTCATAACAAGGAGCTGTTCTTAATGGTCTTGCTGCTGGTCTTTCTTCATCTGGATAGTGAACAATAAATACATGGCTATACGCTTCTTCATTTTTTGCTTTCAAATAAGATTTTGTTGCATAGTTACCGTAACGTCTTGGTTCAACTCCTAACATGTCAATTGTAGGTTCACCATCAACGATCCACTCTGCTAACTGCCAGCCGGCACCACCTGCTGCTGTTATTCCAAAACTATGTCCTTCATTAATCCAAAAATTTTTAAGTCCCCATGCAGGACCGACAATTGGATTTCCATCAGGAGTATAACAGATTGCTCCATTATAAACTTTCTTAACTCCAACTTCTCCAAACGCAGGCACTCTATGAATTGCACCTTCAATGTGTGGAGCTAATCTGTCTAAGTCTTCTTGAAATAATTCATATTCTGAATTTTTTGATGGCCCTTCTACATAACAAGCTGGCGCACCATCTTCGTAAGGACCTAAAATTAATCCTCCAGCTTCTTCCCTCATATACCATCTGCTGTCACTATCTCTTAAGACTCCCATTTCAGGTAATCCATCTTTTTTTCTTTTTTGAATTGCAGGATGTGGTTCTGTAACAATGTATTGATGTTCAACAGGTATTACTGGAATATCTAATCCTACCATTTCACCTGTTTGTCTCGCAAAATTTCCAGAACAAGAAATAACATGTTCACACTCTATTGATCCCTTATCTGTTTCCACAATCCATCCATCTTTGGTTTGCCTCATTGATAGGACAGTTGTGTTTCTATAAATTTCTGCTCCTCTATTTCTTGCACCTGTAGCTAATGCTTGTGTTAAATCTGCTGGTTGAATATATCCATCTTCAGGGTGTTGTATTGCGCCAACTAAATCGTCTGTATGACATAATGGCCAAATTTCTTTTACTTGTTCTGGTTTCAAAAATTTAACATCTACTCCGATAGTTCGAGCGACGCCTGCGTATTGATGGTATTCATCCATTCTATCTTTTGTACTTGCTAGACGAATATTTGAAACAACACTAAAGCCAACATTTTTTCCAGTTTCTTCCTCTAATGTTTTGTAAAGATTAACCGCATATTTATGAAGTTGTCCAACTGAGTAACTCATATTAAATAAAGGCAACAAACCTGCTGCGTGCCAAGTAGATCCCGAAGTTAACTCTTTTCTTTCAACTAGAACAACATCAGACCAACCCTTTTTTGCTAAGTGATAAAGGGCACTAACCCCTACAACTCCTCCGCCAACTACTACAACTTTAGTTTTTGTTTTCATTCTGCGATTCCTACTAAATTTTTAATTGTTACGAAACAAAAATGTATCTGTGGACAATCAGATTGAGCTTCCAAGGGGGATTGGGCTAGATACCATTGTGGTTAACCAACAGTCTTTCAAAGTTCCCTCAGAGGTGTACTTTTCGACTTGCCAATTAAATTTGTGATAAATTTTGTCCTTATCAAGAATGATAACTTCAAATTGAGCCCATTTGTCACTACTCCCAAGCTCAGTTATTGTGTGACTTAGGTGGTTAATCATCATCCCATAAGAGTCGCTTTTTATCATCATCTTAAAGTTGCTTAATGGTCCTGTTACTCTCTTATTATTTGGGTGAGCAAATTTCCAAGTTTGTTCTATGCCGCTATCTTTATATTCAAGATCATTTTGTTTAAGCCCACTCAATTGAATTTTAACAACTTCTTTCGGGCTTATAGTGCTATTGGGGCTTAATAATTCAGCATAAGAAGATGAAATAAAGAAAAAAAATAAAATTACAGCTTTAAAGATTATTAGCGGTTTTTCTAACATCATTCAAAAATTCTTGTCTCTTTGCATCACTAACAAAGGGTACTGCAAAATATCTTCTATAGACAATGTTATATATGCCACACATATGGAATACTCCTCTTTTCAATCTTCTAATTGGTAAGTTTAAAAAAAAAGTTGTAATTGCTAATCTTGGTGAACCATATGTACAGAATATTATAGCTTTTTTATCTCTTAAGTTTCCAATTGGATAACCATAATTTCCAACCAACTGTTTAAATCTAAACGCCCAAGGTGGGGCTAAAACTTTATCTATCCAACCCTCAACTATCGCTGGCATCCTAAAATTCCAAATTGGAGCAATTAAAACAATTGTATCACTTTCTTCGATTCTTTTTCTATGATCTAAAACTTCTTGATCAGGTTCCTCGCCAGCAAAAACAGGATTAAATTTTTCTTTATATAAATCAACAACATCAACTTGATTTCCATTTACTTTTGATTGTTTAACGAATTCATCTCGAATTGCTGCATTAAATGAATTATCATTGTAATGTCCGTAAACTAAGAAAATCTTTTTCATATAATTAAATTTTATTCAGTAGTTTTGTATTTACTATTATTAATTATAAATACAAATACAATTGGAAGAATTAAAGTTAAAAGTGTTACAAAAATTAACAGTATTCCAAGCTCAGAATAATCTGCTGTTGTTTGTATTTCACCTGAAACTTTATCCTTAACCTCTCTTGTTATAGTAAATATTTCGTTTAAATATTTTGTTCCTAACGCACTTGCAGATAATGCAAGATTTGTAAAAGATGCAAAAACCGCAAAAAATGTTGCCTTTAAATGTGCTGGAGCATTTTTTGCTATCCAGGCAAGTAAAGGTATCATTGATACTTGTCCAAGAGGAGACTCTAAAGCAGTATTAATTAATGCAATAAACTTTGCATCAACTATCCCGCCTGTTAACGAAGCTGTCCAATTATGAAAACCATAATACATTCCAACACTAGGTAAAAATAAAATTGCACCAGCAATACTTAAAACAACAATTATTTTAGCAATTGAATTGTTTGCCATAAATGGTCTTAACAAAACAATACCAGCCAATGTTAAAATTGATGCAAGTAGTGATAAAATAGAGAAGAATTGCTCATTAAATCCAAGTTCGTCAATTTCAAACCAAGTTAATCCTGGTCCAGGACCTGGCATGGCTCTAAATACAAAAATAATTACTGCTGTACCTACAATTGTTAATCTTAGTTCCTGAGGTAATTCCTTAATAAGTTTAAACATTAAAAACAAAATGATTATGACTGAGCCAATAAACACAATTTCTTGTGCAAACGGAACCTTAAAGGAACCAATAGACAATGTGAAAATAACAAAAACTAAACTTCCTCCTAATATCCACCAGTTTATTTTTGTTTTTTCGTTACCTCTTTCATCTTTAAATTCTAGACCTTTAAATTTTAAATTTTGTATTTTTTTATGTCTTAAATAATTTGCTAAAATTACACCCAGTATTGAAACTAAAGGTATTACAAGAGCATAAATGTAGATAGTTCCATATAAATTTATCTTATCGGCCTGCTCAAGGCTTTCCACATCTCTAAACAATATTACATTAACTAATGCAACAAGTACTGTACCGCCAATAATAGCAAACCTTCCAAGTGTTTGCATTGTTGTATGCATTATTTTTATTTGATCTTTAGAATAATCATTTCCTCTTTCATCAACCAAAGGAACTGCCTCAACTGTCATAGCATCGGCTACAACGTCCTGAACCACATAACCAACTGGAGCTAAAATTACACTTATCACAAACCATGTTTCTACCGAAAATACCTGGGCCATATCTTCAGTGTGAATAATCAATCCATACATAATTAGTAAACTAAGAGCTATCAATGAAGCTCCAAAATAGACCATGTAATTTTTTCTCTCCCAGATTAGATCTACTAAATGTCCTAATGGCATTTTTAATGCCCAAGGAATTCCAGCCCAAAAACCTAGGCCTGCTAAAAATGCTGCTGATAAATTTAAATAATCTTTAACAAAAAATGTACCAACAATACCTGTTAAACCAGAAATACCTGCAGCCATATAAACCATTAATGGAGGTAGATAAGTCCATTTAAATTGACGACCCAAATCTAAAAATGTGCTGTCTAAAAATTTAATTATTTTGCTCATTAGTCACTTAAAACGGGAAAAGCTTGTCTAACTTTTAAAAAATATTTTTGATATTCCATTTTAGTACATTTGTTTTCAATATACTTAATATCATTTTTTTCCATCAATTCTTTTGCCTTTTCGTCTCGTATACCGAGCTGTAACCATAAAACTTTAGCACCAATTTTAACTGTATCTTCTGCAATAGCATAAACTTCTTTTGATGGTCTAAAAACATCTACAATATCAACCTGATCATTAATATCAGATATTTTAGCAAAAACTTCTTCTCCTAAAATTTTTTGACCCTCAGCTCTTGGATTGACAGGATAAACTTTAAATCCATATTTTTGCATATATTTCATAACTATAGTTGATGCTTTTGTTGGATCGTTACTAACTCCTACCATTGCAATTGATTTATATTTAGAAAGAACTTTTTTGATATCACTCATTTATTATTTTTAATTTGTTTTTCACAAAATATTTTAGCTTCAGGAACTGTCATTGGTTTTTCTAGTTTTTGGCTACCAGCAATACATGCATCTATTGCTCTTTTTTGATTATGATCTTTAAAATTATAAATTACAAACATTGCAACAATAAGAAAAACAACTGTTAAAATATTCTTTATCATTATTTATTTTTCCATTTAGGTTTCCTTTTTTCAAGGAAAGCAGAAATTCCTTCTTTTGCATCCATTGCCATCATATTAAGGGTCATCATTTTACTTGTATAAGCGTAAGCTTTACTTAATGGCATTTCTAATTGTTTGTAAAAAGCTTGCTTTCCAATTTTTATTGTTAAATTAGATTTAGAAGCAATTTTATTTGCTACTTTTAACACCTCATTGTTTAATTTGGCTTTTGAAAAATTATCATTTATCAACCCTATTTCTTTTGCATAATTTGCATTGATAGGTTCTCCAGTTAAAAGCATTTTCATCATAGGTTTTCGATTTATCTTTCTACTGACAGCCACCATAGGTGTACTACAAAACAAACCAATATTTACACCTGGTGTAGCAAATAATGCGTCTTTAGTACTATAAGCTAGATCACAACTTGCAACCAATTGACATCCAGCTGCAAATGCTGCTCCATGAACTTTAGCAATTACAGGTTTCCTACCTTCAACAATCTGAAGCATTACTTTTGAACAAAGATTAAATAATTTTAAATATTTATCTTTCTTTTTTAAACCTCTAACTTCTTTTAAATTATGACCTGCACTAAATCCTTTACCAGCACCCTCTAATATTATTACTTTAACTTTTTTATCAGTATCTAATTTTTTTAATGCCTTTAATAAATCTGAAAGATTCTTGAATGATAAAGAATTATAAGTTTTTGGTTCATCAATGATAATTGATGAAACTTCTTTGTTAATTTTTTTAATTTTAATGTTACTAGTCATTTAATCAGTTAATCCATCGGATCTGGCCTGATTTCTTTCTATATGAATTGGTAAAACTTTACCATAAATTGCTTTGGAATGTTCTGGGGTGTTTACTCTCCACGGATCTAAAACATAAGCTGGAATACACATATATCTTGATTTTTGGCCTTCAACTTTTGTTACCCTATGCAATGTAAATCTACCTTTAAATATTTGTAAATCTCCTGGCTCTAATTTTAATTGTCTTACTCTGGTTCTGTCTCCAGCTATAACTTTTTGAACTTCTTCAAAATTTTCATTTCCTGGTTCTCTAATATTTGGACAATACTCAAATACACCACCCTTCTCAGGTTTTTGGATCATTAAACTAAGCGTAAATTCACAACTATCAAAATGCCATGGGAGTACTCCATCTGGTTTCATAACATTATAAGCGTGACACGCTAAAGGATCTGCCCATCTGTAAATAGGAGAAACACCTAAACAAGCAGATACAAATTTTAAAAGTTCTTCAGTTTCGTATAGATATTTCATTTCGGAATCTTTTGGAAAACAATCTGAATTTAAATATCCATTGTATCTATTCATAAAAGTTCTTTTTGGATGATCTTTTGGTAATGAGGGATCGTCCTTTGCATACAAATAAGCATTTATACTCTCTTTAGACATATAAACTTCGTCTAATTGTTTTTCTAACTCAGAATTCATAATTTTAAGTGATTTAGGTAAAATAAAATTTGGAATTGTTGAACAACTATGTTGATCCAGTTCTTCTTTACATTTTTTAACTAGATTTTTAATTATTGGTGAATTTAAATCGTGTATCGGATATTTTTCTAAATCTACAATAGTCTTAAGTCTATCGTTCATTTAATTTTATTTTAACTTTCCCTCTTCTCTCATTTTCGCTCTTATCTTAGTAGCTGATATTTTTTGAGTTTCTTCATCTAAAACTATTTCCTCAATCTTATATCCAACTCCCCTACCATAACAAATATTTGTAATATTAGGTACTAACATTATTTTAAATTGTCCTTCAAACTCAGGATTTAATCTGTCTTCAATATTTTTTTTTACTGTTTCAAAATCAAAAGGATTATCATCTACACCTTGTACATCTCTAATTTGAATACAAACTTGTCCAGTTTTTTTAATAATTTCTTTAAACAAAGTATAATGTCCATCGTGAAAAGGTTGCCATCTTCCTAGCATTTGTGCTGTTGGTTTTTTGTTATCCCATTGGTGTGTCATTTTTTTATCTCCTCTATTATTTTTGGTGCCCAATTTTTTGCATCCTGAGTTGTTACATGAAAATCAAAATTCTTAGGATTAATAAACATTTGGTTAGTGTCTTCAAATCTTCCTTCTTTAATCGTATCTACCCACACTCTAAAATCTGCTGGAAACAAACTTCTTGCTTCGGGAGTTGGTGCAATAAAATCTGCAATTACATAATGACCTTCTGCTTTTAATTTTAAAGCTGCCTCAGCCATTCTTTTTGCCTGTCTTACCCTTCCTTCTTCAGAAAAATCCCAATCGTTTGCAGCTTTTCTTACCTCGTCTGCATTTAATCTTTTTGCATTTAAAAGTGGTGCCATTTCATCTGCTAGAGTTGTTTTACCAGCTCCAGGCAAACCCATTACTAAAATAATTTTCATTAAATATCTTCTAACGGATGATGGGACATTAATTCAAGTCCATTTTCACCTACAAGATACTGTTGTTCAAGTTTTACACCCTCTTTACCACCAACTTTACCAATATAACTCTCAAGTGTAATTGTCATGTTCTTCTCAAAAGTCCCACCTTCTTCTCCACCATCAGTTGGATATCTTATTTGAGGCCACTCATCACACAACCCAATTCCATGAACCATACATGAATATCTATTTCCATAATACTCATCAGGCAAAACCCAAGATTTTTTTATAAATTCTTTAAAACTCATTCCTGGTTTTATTAATCTAAAATTATGATCAATTTGATTTCTAGCCATTGAATATAGTTTTTTTTGCTCATCATTAAATTTATGTCCAACTACAAAGGCTCTTGATATGTCAGCACAGTATCCATAGGGACCAACCATATCTGTATCAAAAGCAACAATTTCTCCTTGTTGCATAACTTTATTACTACTCTCTTGCATCCATGGATTTGTTCTTTCACCAGACGATAAAATCCTACACTCAATCCACTCACCTCCATTTTCAATATTCGTTTTATGCAAAATTGACCACAATTCATCTTCAGTCATTCCTGGCTTAAGATTTGATCTCATTTTTGATACACCTTTTTCTGCAACTTCTATTGCTGCTTTCATACAAGTCAATTCATCAGGTGATTTTATTACTCTTGCTTGTTCTAAAATCAATTTTGCATCTACAACTTCAATTCCTTCTTTATTTAAAGCTGTAACCGCAGGACCATTTAAAACATCGATTGCAATTTTTTTAGTTTTAAAATAATTTTTTGATAAATCTTTAACTTCATTTATCCATTTTAATAATTGATTGTCTGCTTGGTCTCCATTGCTAAAATAATCCCATGTAATTGCTGGTCTTATTTCATCAATTAGATTTAAATGCTTCGATAATATTTCACAATTAAAATACTCATAAAGAATTGTTGGTCCATTGACCGGTACAAAACAATATCTTGTTAAATTATGCATATTATAGACACTCATGTTCACAGTATCTAAAGCATAACGAACATTCACTGGATCAAATAGAATACAAGCCTCTAAATTGTTTTTTACTAATTCTTTTCTAACTCTATCTAAACGATATGATCTTAACTTATCAAAATCAATCTCGTCTTCTCTTAGTCTTTTTTTAGTAATAAAATTTTGTCTTGGTTTTATCTCACGAGCTATTTTTCTACTAAACCTCATAATACCCTATACAAACCTAACCATGCGTTAACATCTTTACTTGCAATATAGTCAGATTTAAAAAATTCTACTTTTTCCCACTTCTTGCTATCTTTGAGTATATCAATTTTTTTATCAAAACCATACTCTTCGTGAATTCCTTCATTAATTGTGAAACAAATTAAACCACCTGTTTTTGTTATTCTTATAAACTCATCTAATGCATTTGGTTTTACATGCCCAAAAGTAAATGTTCCAACACACATAACTCCACCATAAAAGTTATCCTCAACTTCTATTGGTTTGTTTAAATCAACCTTTACTAATTTTTGATAAAGATCCTTTGGTACGGTATCTAACAAAGTTTGAGATAAATCGGCTCCATGAAAATTTTTAAAACTATATTTTTTAAGCTCCAATCCCACTAAACCTGTTCCACATCCAGCATCAAAAATTAAAGTATCTTTATTTTTCTCATATTTGTTAAATATTTCAGCGGTTTCTTTGGGTCCAGTATAGTTCCAATCAACCATGTCTTTATTATATTTATCTTTGTCTCCCCACTCATCGTAGTACTTCATAACTTCATCTGTGGTTTTAAGTTTATAAATTGGAATTTTGTTTCCTACGTCTTTTTGAGCCATTAGCTTCTCATTTTTTGACCGCTTGGATCGTAAAGTGGTTCTTTAATAATTGAACAATTAAATAAGTCTCCATTTATCTCTACTTGAATTTTATTTTCAGATTTAATGTTTTTTTGATCAACAAAAGTAAACGCTACACTTTTGTTTACAAAATGAGCAAACCCACCTGAAGTTACATAGCCAATACTTTGATCTCCATTCAAGACGGCTTCATTATTTGTTACATCAATTTCATTTGTTTCAACAATTAATGGTATGAGTTTATTTGAAGAATTTTCCTTTTGTGCACTTTCTTTACCAATAAACTCTTTATCCCAATTTATAAAAGCATCTAAGCCTGTCTCTTTTGCAGTAAAATCAGGTCTATAATCTAAAGTCCAAGCTCCCCAATTTTTCTCCAACCTCATTGACATTAATGCTCTTCCACCAAAAGGTTTAATATTAAATTCTTTTCCAGCTTCCATTAATTCTTCATAAAGTTTTAGTTGATAGTGAGGTGCTACATAAATTTCATAACCGAGTTCGCCAGTAAATGAAATTCTATTTATTATAGCTGGAACTCCACCAACAAACATTCTTCTAGAATCTCTAAATTTAAATTTTTCATTTGAAACATCATCTCTTACAATTTTTTCCAAAACTTTCCTTGAATTAGGTCCTGCAATAGACAAACCATGATACTCATCAGATCTATTAGAATAACTTAAATTAAATTTTCCTAAATGACTCTCAAACCAACGTCTATGCATTTCTTGAGCAGCTCCAGAACCAAACACCATGAATTCATTTTCATCTAAACAAGCAACCGTTAAATCACCACATAATTTTCCTCTATACGACAACATTGGAGATAAAGATATTCTTCCTGGTTTTGGAAGTCTTCCAGCCATTATGTGATCTAAAAATTTTCTAGCATCAGGACCTTTGAATTCGTGTTTTGAAAAGTTGGCAACTTCGATTAAACCAACATTTTCTCTTACATTAATAACTTCTTTTGAAACATAGTCATGTGATCTTGATCTTTTAATAGTAGGTTCTTCATGAGCATCTTCTTTATTATTTGCAAACCACAAAACATTTTCTAATCCAAAGCTATCTCCCATAACAGCACCTTGATTTACAAAACGATCATACAGTGCAGTAGTTTTTTGTTTTCTTCCCTTTGGTAAAGTTTCGTTTGGAAAAGTCATAATAAATCTTCGCTCATAATTTTCTGAGGATTTTATTGTTCCATATTGAGGTGATGCATAATCTCCAAATCTTGCAACATCCATTGCCCAAACGTCAATTGATGGTTCTCCGTCAATAATCCATTCTGCTATACATTTTCCAACACCACCGCCTTGGCAAAATCCAGCCATAACACCAACAGCAACCCAATAATTTTTCATTCCTGGTACTGGACCAATAAGAGGGCTTCCGTCTGGACCAAAAGTAAAAGGTCCATTAACTATATTTTTTATTCCTGCCCGCTCTAATGCTGGCATTCTCTCAAACCCAATTGCCAATCTATCTTCAATGTTATCTAACTTTGGCTCAAGTAACTCATGTCCAAAATTCATTGGTGTGCCTTCAACTTTCCAAGGAGTTGATTTTGGCTCATAAGTTCCAAGCAACATTCCCTTTCCTTCTTGTCTAAAGTAAATATTTCCCTCAAAATCTGTTCCAATTGGTAATCTTTGGTCACCCATTGCTTCAATTTCTGGAATAGGTTCAGTGATCAAATAATGATGCTCCATTGGTTGAACTGGAAGATTAAGCCCAGCTAGTTGACCAACTTCTCTTGCCCAAAGTCCTCCTGCATTAATTACTATTTCAGCATTGATGTTTCCTTTTTCAGTAAAGACATCCCAAGTTCCGTCCTCTTTTTGTTTCGTGTCTTTTACAACAGTGTGGGTGTAATATTTTCCACCATGAACTTTTGCTGCTTTTGCAAAAGCATATGTAACTCCTGATGGATCAACTTCACCATCTATAGGATCCCATAACGCTAATAAATATCTAGAAGGGTCAATTAATGGATGTTTTTTTTTTACTTCTTCTAAAGAAATAAATTCTTGATCAAGACCCATATATCTTGCTTTTGATCTTTCTCTTTTTAAGTAATCGGCCCAGACTTCATTTGATGCTAAGTAAAAACCTCCGCTTGGTTTAAATCCAGTTGAGTGACCAGATTCTTTTTCAATCTCTTTATATAAACCTATTGTGTAAGCCATCATCCGAGAGATATTAGGATCAGATGAAATTACATGAACATTGCCTGCAGCATGCCAAGAAGAACCTGAAGTAAGCTCGTTTCTCTCAAGTAAAATACAATCCTTTAATCCAAATTTAGATAAATGATAGAGTATTGAGCAACCTACTACGCCACCTCCTATGATTACTACCTTCGCATGCTTTTCCATTAATATTTAATTTCCTTATTTACTTTTTTTAGAGACTTATCTGTACCGTGATGAAAATGTTTACTCATGTCAGGCATGTATTTCATTGAGATTGGTTTTTTTCCAATTGCAACTGACATCTCTCTAACATGGTGAGCTTCAGCTCCACAACAAATACCAATAAAATTTATTTTATTTTTTACACAATCTTTTGCAAATTCTGCCATTTCAAATCTGTTACAAAATAAGTTATCTAAAGCAACTGGAAATGCATTGCCGCCAGGAATACAATCACATCCGTGATCAGTTATATTTAAGAAACCAGGTTCTTCCTCAGTAGTTCTGTATGGAACTGGAAGTCCAGATACATGGCATGAAACTTTATCTCTTACCTTTTTTAAAAGTTTCATTGTCATCTCAGGTCCTCTATAACAATTTAAACCAACAACATCAGCACCTAGATCTTCCATCATCTTGCATGCATCTTCGGCACTATGTCCTTCTCTAGTTTTGTCTCCTCTTGGAATTGCAAAATTACAAACTGCAATAAGTCCAGCATCTTTAATTGCTTTTAATGCAATTTTCATTTCGTCAGTCCAACTTATTGTTTCAGCAATAACAAAATCAACACCAGCTTCTTTGGCCCATGCGACTTGCTCCTCATACATTTTTTGACACTGTTTATGAGTATTGGCATCACCAGGATCAAATACATTGGTGTTTGCAACATCTCCACAAACCATCAAATCTAAATCTTTAAATTCAGCTGCAGCATCCTTTGCAATTTTAAGTGCATTTTTTTGCATTGGTTCTAACAAGTGTTCTTTACCAATTATTCTAAGCTTTTCTCTATGACCGTAATAAGTAAATGCTTGAACAACATCTGAGCCTGCTCTGATAAATTCTCTATGTAATTGTGTTACTACCTCTGGATGTTCTAAAACTACTTCTGGTACAAATGGACCTGCTGAAAGATAACCTCTTCTTTCCATTGCAAAAAGATATCCTTCTGCACACATTATTGGGCCTTCATTTAATCTAGTAATAAGATCTTTTTTCATAATTTATCCTCTCATTTCGTTAAGTTGGTTGCAACCCACTTATGAAACATCAAAGTAGGAGTATCCATTACAGGTGAAAAATTCCCACCATTGTAAGCTGGGGAATTTCGCCCTTTTTGCATTCCTTCTATTGCAGTTACATCTTCATTCATAACTTCTTGCCAAAATGCAAAATTTTTTTCTCTTATATCTTTAAACTCATCACTGGATGCACTTTCATCTCCAACATAATATAATTCAAAATGTTCTTTAGTTTGATTGTTACAAATTGGCTCTAACCAAAATGCATAAAAATGATCAATATGTATTCCTAACATTACGTTTGGATATAACGATACATATTCAGATTTTTCAGAAAGTTCATTTGGCCAGTTGGGAAAACATTTAAATTTAATGTTTCCATCAAATTGTTGTGAATATTTATTACTTCCTTGTCCTGAAAAATTAAACTTCTCATCTTCAATATGATAGTGATCTGAAATATTTGAAACTTTATTAAGTTCTGGATGTATCCACGGCAAATGATAGCTTTCGCAATAATTCTCAATTGCAAATTTCCAATTACTATTTACTGTCATATTAAAATATCCGTTATCAGTTGAATGTCTTATTAATTTTTGATCTTTTTTAGAAATAAACTTAGACCATCTATCCTCTAGAGGTTTAATAAAATCTTCAAATGGTTTTGCATTAGAATTAATATTAATAAAAATTAAATCCATCCAAATATTTGATTTAATTTCTTTTAAGTTACTCTTGTTTTTATCGAACCCTTCAACCTCATGTTTTCCTAGTCCTCCTATATGTGGAGTAACAGTTAATTTTCCATTAAAATCATAGGACCAAGAATGATAAGGGCATCTTATTACATTTTTTAATTTACATTCCTGATCAACTAATTTGAAACCTCTATGACTACAAACATTATGAAAAACTTTTACTTCATTCTCTTTGTTTCTAACTATTAGTATTGGTATTCCTAAAAGATTAAAAGGTTTTGCATCGCCTGGATTTGGTACAGAACTTGCAACCCCAATCATCGTCCAATTATTTTTAAATATTTTTTCTTTCTCAAACTCTAAATAATCATTATTCAAATAGCATTCATTAGGTAATCCATGAGCTTTCTCTATAGGATTTTTAACAACTTCTATTTTATTGGGATCTAAGATGTCTGATAATTTTTTATTTAAATTCATAAACCTCCTTTTTTTAATTAATTAAAAAATTAATCGAGGCTTAAAATTATCTTTCTCTAATTATGATTTGTTGAAAAACAGTTTTGCAATTTAAAATATAAACAAATTCTTTGAAAAAAAAATTTGCAGAAAAAGTCATGCTAAAACCCTAAACAAAAATTTAGGTCAGTTAAAGACAATTTTACTGCAACCAATAGTTGAATTAAATTTGCATTATAAGCCACGATATGTTCAATTTAACTTTTAAATGAATCAAATGTTGGGAGATATAATGAAGATTAAAAGAATACTTCTTTCACTGGCTGTTGTGTTTGGTCTTACTTCTTTTGGAAGTGTTGCAAATGCAGCTTGTGGAAATATAACGATTGCTAATATGAACTGGGCTTCAGCAAACTTTATGGCTGAAGTTGATAAGATCATATTAGAAGAAGGTTATGGATGTTCAGTAGAATTAGTACCTGGTGCTACAATGCCTACGTTTACATCTATGCAAGAAAAAGGTGAGCCAGATGTTGCTCCAGAATTTTGGGCAAATGCTGCTATCATCGCTTTGAATAAAGCTGTTGATGAAGGTAAAATGCACTCACTTAACAAAGCACCAATTACTGGTTTGGGTGAAGGTTGGTGGGTATTACCTCACACACTTAAAAAACATCCTGAGTTAACAACTGCTGAAGCTATTTTAGCAAGACCGGATTTGTTTCCTCACCCAGAGGATCCATCAAAAGGTGGTTTCCACATTTGTCCTCCAGGCTGGAACTGTGAATTAAGTAACAGAAACCATTTTAGAGCTTGGGACATGGAAGCTAAAGGTTGGGCTATTGTTGAAACAGGTTCTGCTGCAGGACTTGACGGATCAATTGCTAAAGCTGCTGAGCGAGGAGAAAACTGGTTTGGTTATTATTGGTCACCAACAGCTATTATTGGTAAATATGATATGAGAGCTGTGGATATGGGTGAATGGGGTGGTAAAGACAACTGGGATGGTTGTATTGTTTTGCCAGAGCAAGAATGTGCTAATCCTAAAAAAACTTCATGGACAAAATCTGAAGTTTACACAATCGTAACTGATAATTTCAAAAAAACAGCTGGAAACGCTGGTATGGAATACTTTAAGAAAAGAACGTATCCAGGCCCAGTTATGAACGGTATGTTAGTTTGGATGGGTGAAAACCAAGCTGAAGGTGCTGATGCTGCAATTGAATTCCTAAAAACACAAGAAAGTGTTTGGAGTAAATGGGTTTCAAGTGATGCTGCAAAAAAAATCAAAAAAGCACTTTAATTAAAAATATTATCAAACCCGCCTTGGCGGGTTTGATTAAATAAAAATTATGGACTTCTTTAATAAAATTCCTGTAATGGATAGAACGGCTCTTAGAGAGCTTAAAA